>JAMPDH010000005.1 GCA_023665725.1 Clostridium sp.
GCTAGTATTACTATTATTGCTAGTAATTCTACTAATGTAAATCCATTTTCTTTAAATCTAACCTTTTTCATATCTTTAACTCCTTATATTTTATATAATTATACCATAATTATTATATTTAAAACAAAATTACATATAAAAAAACGTCAAGTTGACGTTTACTTAATTTTAATTAAACCTTTTGAAACTTCTTCTAAAGCCATACCTATATATTTTTTAGAAGTATATTCTTTTTCTTTCATTTGAAAATGATCAGTTTCTTCCATTTGTTTTACTCTTTTAGAAACTATATTAACCAATAAATATTTTGAACCAACCTCATTTAATAGCTTATCTATAGAAGGATATATCATATTATCACACTCCCTATTATGATAATATAATATATTTTTTTTTGTTTCAAGTAATTCGACTTAATTTTACAATTGTTGACAATTACTTAATAACTGCCTTTATTAAATCTCTTTTTTCTATTTTTTCACCAAACTCAAAGCAAGATAATAATTCGTTAATAGATATATCTATATCATCTAAATATATTTTTAATAA
Organism: Clostridium sp.; assembly: GCA_023665725.1. Classification (GTDB taxonomy): domain Bacteria; phylum Bacillota_I; class Bacilli_A; order RF39; family UBA660; genus UMGS872. The sequence goes on from JAMPDH010000005.1 coordinate 550, forward strand.
TTCATCATTTATATTTACATAATCACCTATTTTTTTTGATAAAACTATACCTACTCCATAATTTATAGCATCTTCCTTCTTTTCTCTTCCACCGCCAATATTTTTTACAATATTTCCAAGTCTCTGAGAATTTATATCAGTTATATAGCCACATTTAGAACTTAACACTTTAAATGCCCTAGGTGCAACTTTAATATTTTCTATACTTCCACCTTGATATGAAACCATTTCTTTAAACTTTTTATAAGCATTTCCATTTTCTAAATTTGTTATAACTAAATTTTTTGCTTCTTCTAATGATATATTTTTACCCATGCTTACCATATATGTTCCAAGTTCTATAACTAATCTTTTTACATCAGCAGGTCCTTTATTTTTAAGTACCTCTATACTTTCCATTACTTCTAATGCATTCCCTATGGCAAATCCTAATGGTTCATTCATATCGGTTATTAGGCAAACCACTTCTACATTATTATTTTTGCCTATTTGTATCATTAAATTAGCGAGATATTTTGCATCATCCATATTTTTGATTAATGCACCTTCCCCTACTTTTAAATCAATAACTATTTTATCTGCTCCACTTGCTAATTTTTTACTCATTATACTTGATGCAATTAAAGGAATAGATTCAGTAGTTCCTGTAACATCTCTTAATGCATATATTTTTTTATCTGCTGGTACAAGATTTCCCATTTGTCCAACAATTGCAACATCAATATTATTTACTTGTTCTATGAACTTATCTAAGTTAATTTGTGTTTTAATACCAATAGATTCTAATTTATCAATTGTACCTCCGGTAAAGCCAAGGCCTCTACCACTCATTTTAGCAACCTTAACTCCACATGAAGCTACAAGGGGGGCAAGTATTAATGTAGTTTTATCTCCTACCCCGCCTGTTGAATGTTTATCAACAATAGTAGAATTTATATTAGATAAATCCAATTTTTCTCCACTATTTAGCATACTTGTTGTTAAATGCATTGTTTCTTCATCTGTCATTCCATTTATTGTAATTGTCATTAAAAGTGAACTCATCTGATAATCTTTTATTTCACCTTTTTCATATGCATTTATTATATAATCAATTTCTTCTTTTGTAAGAATTTCTCTATTTTTCTTTTTTTCTATTATTTTAATTATATTCATTATAAGACCTCTTATACTTTTATTTTTTTTCTTCTAGTTTCTATATTTACTCTTTGAACCATTGCTAAAGATAAAATTAATGTAAGTGTAAATGAACCACCATAACTTAAAAATGGAAGTGGTACCCCTGTTAAAGGTATTACAGCAAATAAACCTCCCAAATTTACAAACATATGCATAAAAATATACGAGGCTACTCCTAAACATATGTATTTACCTCTTATTGTAGAAGCATTTGCGGATATTTTTAAAATTCTATATACCACATAAAACATAAGTAATAATATTAAGGTTCCCTTTATAAAACCTTGTTCTTCAGCTATTATTGAAAACACCATATCTGTATGTGGTTCCGGAATATAAGAATATTTTTGTTTACTATTACCTATTCCACTTCCAAATAATCCACCTGTATTTATAGCTATAATACCATTACATACTTGATATCCACCTGTTTCATAAGTACTGCATGGATTAAAAAAGTTAAAACGAGCCATTTGGGCAGGTGTTAATACATGTCCTGTTACTGTTTTCATAATTAAAACTGCAGCTAAAACTAATATGCTAATTAAACCCATCGTTTTAACTTTCTCTGTTTTAAGAATTGGACTTGCTAAAAACATTATAAAAAATACACATACCATTATAAACATGGTTCCTAAATCTTTTTGTAAAAATATAATAGCAGGAGGAAGTAAACCAACAAATAATATTAAACCTATAATATTATAATGTTTTAAATTTATATTTCTCAACATTTTATAAAATTTATCAAATATCAAAGCTACACAAACTATTATTATGGGTTTTGCAAATTCACTCGGTTGAAATACAATTCCAAATATATTTATCCAGTTTTTTGCACCTCTACTAAATGAACCATATATTAAAAGATACACAAGTATAACATTTATAATTAAAAATAACATTGTAAATATTTTTTTATAATATTTTGTACTAATTCTAAATATTATAAGTGAAGCAATTAATCCTATTATTAAAATAAATAATTGTTTCCCAAAATAATAATAAATTGATACTCCATATCTTTCTACTGCTTCATTACTTGATGCAGTAACTATATTGAATAATCCAAATATAAACAAACCTACACTTATAAAAAGTAAGGGTTTATCTAAATCTCTAAATACCCCTTTTACACTCTGCATTATTATCCACCTACTATATAATATCATACTATTAAATATTTTGACAAATAAATTTAACTTAATATAGACACTTTGTTTAACGATATTTCATTAACTTTAATAAACTATATTAGAGAATGGAGGTATAATTTATGTATTACTATGGTGGATACCAAGGATATGGAAGTGGGCAACCTTATGGAAATAGCAATGGATATGGTTCTGGATACGGTGCTGCTATAATATTAGTATTATTTATACTACTAGTAATTGTAATAGGTGCTCGTGCATTCAATAATAACAATGGATCTTGTTGTAATAATAATGGATCTTGCTCTAGATAATTATAAAATTTCGAACTTTTTTAAAGTTCGTTTTTTATTTAACTTTTTATAAGTTTTATGCTATAATACACTTGGAGTTGATGACACATGTTTAAAGAACTTAATATATTAGATGAGAAGGAAAAATCTTTAAGGAAAAAATCTATAGATGTTATATTTCCACTTTCTAAAGAAGAAAAGTCTCTTATAAAACAGGCAATAAAGCAGTTAACTTATAGCCAAATACCAGAATATGAAAAAAAATACAATTTAAGACCAGGTATGGGGCTTGCTTTTCCTCAACTTGGAATAAATAAAAGAGTTATAATTATTGTTCATGAATATGAACAAGGAAAATTTGATAATTATGTAGTTATCAATCCAAAAATAGTAAGTAATTCTACGGAGATTATTGCAGCTGAAGTTGGTGAAGGATGTTTAAGTGTTAATCGTGATGTAGAAGGACATGTGCCTAGATTTGCACGTGTTACTGTAGAAGGTTTTGATGAATCCGGAAATAAAATAAGAATACGAGCAAGAGAAGATTTATCTATTGCATTCCAACATGAAATAGATCATTTAGATGGTATACTATTTTTTGATAGAATAAATAAAAATAAACCATTTTTCTCTGAAAATGAAATTAGACTAATATAAAACATTGATTTTAAAACTGAAAACCAATGTTTTTTTGATTAATATTAAATCTTAAAGTTTAATGTATAGTTGTTTAGCAATCAAAGTATTATTATGAGCAACATTTAAACGATTTTTATTAATATCAATTTTTTCTTCTAATGTACTCATATAATGATTTTGTGCACGTTCTTTATCAGTTAATGGATATTTAAATCCATATTTATTTAACTCTTCAATTGATTCTTTAATTTCTCTTTCCAAAATCATATTACTCCAAAAATCTTTTCCTTCGATTAATTTAATGTATTTTAAAACATCTCTAAATGCAAGTAAATCTAAATAATAAGCCTTAAAATTATCTTGTAATAATTTTTCACATGCAGGTGTTTGACAAATCATATTAAAAGTTGATTTAATATCATCTTCACCTGAAAATAAATTTTTAAGCATTTCTGTATTTTTGGAATTTAATGCATGATATAAATATTCACTTTCTAGTTTTGTAAGCAATAACTTATCAGTATCGGTAAGTGAGTTTCCCGCAAAGGCAACTGTAAAAGATGTATAGGAGTATACTTCAGCAAGATCTTTTATCTGATTTAAAACAATTTTTGATACTCTATCTTTATTAGTAAAATCTATATTATAATCTATAATTTTATAATCTTTCTCAAATAACATATTTTTCTCCCCTTTTAAATATGTCCCATATTATACACTAACTAAATCCAAAAATAAACAATTAAATGCAAAATTTATAAAAAAATGGCATTTTAGCCATTATTTTCATTTTCTAAGATAGGATTTTTTGTATAAATATATCCCATATCATCTTCATATATTAAATTCCAATCATCTAGTTCATCTAAATAATAATGTAAGGGGTATTGTTTAGATGTTAATATTAAATCAAAATCATACTTTTCTATTATTTCTTTTGGATTCCCTGACACATTTGATAACTTAGTTGCATCTGGTAATATATTATTACTAAATACATCTCCTAAACCATATATAAATAATTTAGTATTATCTAATGCATTATATTCATCTAATTTATATAATAGGTATCCCCCTTGACCAAAATCATTATACATACGTTTTGGTTTTAATTCTATAACTTTTAATATACTTTCATCGCTATAATAACCATGATTATCCATTACTTTATCAAAAGATTTAATTTGTTTATATCCAACAAGGCACACAACTAATACTAATAAACAAGAAAATGAATAAGTTATTATTTTTTCAAATTTTTTAAATGGCTTTCTAATACCTTCATATATATCATCGGTAACAAAGAAATATTTTCCAACAAGCCATGTTGAGTATATACCAAACATTCCTACAAATCTTTGAGATTTCAAACACATATAAAACATTACTGCTAAAAATGCAACTTCATGCAATTTATATTTTTTTTCTGATAAAATCATATTAAATAGCGGGAATGCTATCATTATGAATATGTAAATTCCAAGTAAACCATGGAAGCTTGGACTTTTCCATTCTAATATTAAATCTATCATATTGGTATCTGCCATGTTAGTAAATGGATATAATAAAATATTATATGTTGTTGGATTTATTAAACTTGCTAGTAATACAAGCCCTAATAAAATTATTAAGGTTTTTCTCTTTTCCTTTGTAAGTCTAAATTCCCCCCAACGTTTTGAAGCATTAGGTATTATTTTTAATATTAAGTCACATATTAATACACCTATTATAAATAAATATGGTAAAGATGATGAACCTCCATGTAAATTAACCCATAGTATTTGCATAATTGGTATTGTCCATATTAATTTTTTAAATATTGGTTTCTCGTCATCTATATAACTAAATAAGATATATACTAAATATGCAAAGAAAAGTAAACTTATTATATATGGTCTTGGACCGGTAACCTTAAAAAATACGGTCATTAATAATAAATATAACCATTTAAAATCAAATAATTTTTTAGCGTTTAATTTTAGCATTTTATACATTAAAAAGTATAATCCTAAAAATATAATCAACATAAGTACAATACAACCGATTGGCCCTACCTTATACATAATCCATTCTGTTAGCCATTCATGACTAGTCCACTTATAGCCTTGGCTTGTACCATACCAAGAGAAAAGTTCTTGTGTCGGTATTGCATGATTTGTATCAATCCACTTTCCTATTACTAAATGCCAAAAAACATCATTATCTGTAATTGGTTCAAATGCCATCAATAATCCTGTTATAAATGTAAAAAAAACTCCCATCCCAACTCTCCTAACTATATTACAAATTAATTATATATTAAAAATAAAGAAAAATAAAGAATAATAGAAAAAAATATCAAATTTTGATATTTTATCTCATATTATTTACTTGCCAATAAGATGCAACATCACAATTTGAACTAGAAGGTTCTGGTACTGGCATCTCCATTTTCATAATTAATGGTATTTTAAATGCGTGTCCAAATGCAACACAAGTTCCAGGCTGTAAAGATTTTAACTTTTCAACTATTTCACTACTTATATTAGGAAGCATTTTCTCAATATAATTTAAATCATTAGGATGATTTATTTTAAACATTAAAAAATTTGATATTTGTGAAACAACAGTATCAGATATTTCAACTGGTCTTTGTGATATTAAATTTAACATTAAACCATACTTTCTTCCTTCTTTTGCAATACGTTCAAATATATTATATCCAAGTAATTCTCTATCTATATCATTTTGAACTACTCTATGCGCTTCTTCTAAAAATATATTGAATGGAATTGTTGCTCTATCTTGTAAATTTTTAGAAAAATTAAATAACATTTTACAATATATCTTAATTGCAACTTTAGCAAACCAATCTTCTACATCTTCAAAACTAAAGTTTACAATTTGAGCTTTTCTTCCTTTATTTACTATTAAAGATGCAATATATTGTTCTTTAGTTATAAACTCTGGGTAATCTAAAAACTCTCTATATTCACTTATCGCTATTGAATGAAGTCTTACTTTAAGTGAAATTGCTGCATCATATAATTTTTCATTTCTAAGTAATCCTTCTGAAATAAGGGTAAATTCTAAAGCTTTTTCTAAGTCATGTATAGTAAAATAATTAAGTTCAGTTTCTTCATATTTATCTAAATCTTCATTTATAAATGAGTTTATATATTCTGTTACTAAGTTACTTTCAGGGAAATTCCCACTTGTATCAATTACAAAACAATCTCTAAATTTCCTTACATATCCAATACCTTGCACAGGTGCATTCAAATTAAATTTATCAGTTTGACAATTAGCAATTATAGAAAATATATCATTTCTTTTGCTACTTGCAGTTTGGTTTGTATATAATACTGTCATTATTGCCTTAGCTATTATATGATTTTTATAACTTTCAGAGGTTTCCTTTTTACTAGAAAAAATTCTTACTAATTTTATCATTCTTTCAATTATTGGAAGTTGTCTTGAATTATTTGCTGATAATAAAAGTGCGAAATCATCTATATCAAGTAGCCATAATGGTATTTTTATAGTTTCTCCATTTTTATTTGCCTTATTGGTTGTATAATATTTAAAATTAAAATTTGGATTAATCAAGTTTATGTCTTTAAATGCATTATAATACTCACCATATACATCAAATATAAGAAAATTAGCCTTATATGGTATCACATTTGTTTTAGTAAATACATTTTGTAAAAGTCTTGCTACCCCACATGACTTACCACTACCACTATTACCAAATATAGCCATATGGTTACTTAGCAAACTATTTATATCTACATTTACAGGAATACCTGTATATAAAGGGCTCATCCCAAGGGTAAAAGATTTATTACTATCGGAACCAACTATTATTTTAATTTCATCTTGATTAACTTCTCTTATTGTAGACGTTAATTTTGGTTTTCTAAGTACACCACCTATAAATCTATTATTTTCTATTTCACCTAAAAATCTTACCTTGATTATATCTGAGCTTATGTCTTGGACTTCTCCTACTATTTTTTTATCTTCATCTTCAAATATAACATGCATATTCATTAAATCTGTAGTTATTGGTTTGTCCTTAACTCTTTCTATTTGAGCTATATTATCACTTACATATATTATTTTTCCAAACATTTTATCCACCTCTTATATTAATTCTTTTATTCTTTGTTTTATAGATTCATCATTTATATCTTCTAGTATCTTATTTATTTTACCACTTTTTTCATATAATTTTAATACTTTTTCATATTTTTCTATTTTCTCGGTCGCGTCTTTAATCTGTTTATGTACTGCATTTCTACTTACTTTATTATTTTCACTTATTTCAAGTAGCGTTAAATTATTTAAATAATAATCTTCAAAATATATTTTCTGTTTTGTTGTTAAAAGATCACCATAATAATCAAATAATATTCCAAGATATACTTCCTTTTGCAAATTTAAAACACCTGTCCTATATATGTAATTATTGAATGTATTATTAAAATTAAACCGACTACTATATATGGTACTGTAAGTACTTTTCTTTTATAAGTTTTTTTATTGTTATAAGCCATAGTTAAAATTGCAAATCCTAATACTAATTCTAATATAACTAAAAACTCATTTTCAACAACTGTTAATATTCCAAGTACAATTGTACAAAATATTAATATTATTTGTATAAATAATCCTATATCATTTACAACTATTTTTTTCTTTGTTTCTCTATTTTTTACTAATTCCATAAATATAACCTCCTATTCATGATTACCTTTATTTCACAATAATTAACTTTCATCATTATTTTTAAATAAGCTATAAATATATTTTTCAATATCAAATGTTTTTAAATCTTCTTTTTTTTCACCAAGCCCTATTAACTTAACAGGTATTCCTACATTTTCCTTTATGGCAAGTACGATACCACCTTTTGCAGTTCCATCTAGTTTTGTTAATACAATACCTGTAATATTTGTAATTTCTTTAAAACTTTTTGCTTGGCTTATACCGTTTTGACCTGTTGTCGCATCAAGAACTAATAAGGTCTCATGTGGCGCATTTGGTATAACTCTTCCTATAACTTTATTAATTTTTTCTAATTCTCTCATTAAATTATCTTTATTTTGTAATCTTCCTGCTGTATCAATTAAAATGATATCATAATTACTTGCTTCCTGCAATCCATCATATATTACACTAGAGGGGTCCGCATTTTCTCGTGATATTACTTTACAATTGGTTTTTTCTCCCCATTCTTTTATTTGTTCAACAGCACCAGCTCTAAAAGTATCTCCTGCAATTAATAATACCTTTTTATTTTCTTCTTTAAATTTATTAGCTAATTTTCCGATAGTTGTAGTTTTACCAGCACCATTTACGCCTACAAAAAGTATTACTGTAGGTCCATCTTGATTATAATTTATTTTACTTGAAATAATATCGTTATTTACATATATTATAAACATTTCATCAACTATAATTTCTAGTAAATCAGAAGAACTCTCAATATTTTCTTTTTTTACTCTCCTTTTTATCTTATCTATAAACTCCATAACAGTATTTACACCAATATCTGCCATTATCAATATTTCTTCTAATTCCTCAAAATATTCTTCAGTTATTTTTTTATATTTTTTATTTAAAGTATCTAATTTTCCGAAAAGTTCATTCCTAGTTTTTTCTAAACCCTTATCATAAACTTCTAAGTCCTTCTTAATATCTTCCTTTATTTTGTTGTCCTTTGCAAATATACCCTTAAATTTATCAAATAAGCCCATGTTATCACCTATTTTTATTTTACACTAATAAAGAATAAAATACTAGTTTTATTTTTCTATAATTAAGATATTTATACCTATAAATCATTAAATACTTTACACTAGACAAAATATCAAAAAAAATGTATAATTAAATAGTCATTTTTATTTTATTTAGAAAGGAGTTAAAAATGAAAAAAGACAGTAGTGAAAATACTTATGTATTTGCGCTAGGTGGCCTTGGTGAAGTCGGAAAAAATATGTACTGTATAGAAACAGGTAATGAACTAATTATTACGGATGCTGGTATAACTTTCCCTCAAGGAGAATTATTAGGTGTTGATTATGTCATTCCAGATTTCACTTATTTGAAGAAAAACGAAAAAAAAATAAAAGCTTTATTTATTACACATGGTCATGAGGATCATATTGGAAGTATTCCATTTTTATTACAAGCAGTTAATATCCCTGCAATATATGCTCCTAATCAAGCGGTTGGATTAATTAAAAAAAAGCTAGAAGACAGAGCTATTGGATATAAAAATTTATATGTATATACGGAAGAAACTAAAGTAAAATTTAAAAATATGCAGGTGGAGTTTTTTAAAACTACCCATTCTATACCTGATTCACATGGTATCGTTATAACTACTCCGAATGGGGTTATAGTAACAACAGGTGATTTTAAATTTGATTTTACACCTATTGGTCCAGTTGCCAACTTACATAAAATGGCAGCAATTGGAGAAAAAGGTGTTACACTTTTATTAAGTGACAGCACAAATGCTTTAAATGAAGGATATAGTGCAAGTGAATCTAAGGTTGATAAGGCACTATCTGATATTTTTAATAGACACTATGGTAGAATTATAATTGCTACATTTGCTTCAAATATATACCGTTTAAAACATATAGTTGACACATGTAAAAGACATGATAGAAAAATAGCAATTTTTGGTCGTAGTATGGCTAATAATATTGAAATATCAATAGAAGGTGGATACATTAAAAATAAAGATATTTTTATAAGCCCTGAAGAAGCTAATAAAATGGAGCCTAATAAGGTATGTTTGCTTTGTACAGGTACTCAAGGAGAGCCACTTTCAGCTCTTTCTAGAATTGCTAATGGAACTCATAAACAAATAAAGCTTCAACAAAATGATTTAGTCGTATTTTCTTCTTCTGCTATTCCAGGCAATGCTTTAAGTATTTCAAGAACAATAAATAAATTATATTTAAAAGGTGTAAAAGTTTTCACTAATACATCACTTAGTGATATTCATACATCTGGTCATGCTAGTGAAGAGGAACTAAAACTCATGTTAAGACTTATAAATCCTAAATATTTTATGCCATTTCATGGAGAATACAGAATGTTAAAAAAGCATACAGACATTGCTGTTGATTGTGGTATTCCACGTGAAAATACATTTATAATGGGAAATGGTGATGTTTTATGTTTAAACAAAGGAAAAATAAATAAAAGTGAAACTATTCAAGCAGGAGATATCTATGTAGATGGTAATAGAATTGGTGATGTTTCTACGGCTGTTATGAAAGATAGAAAAATAATGGCAAATGATGGTATTGTTGTCGTTATTGCAAATGTAGATTCTAATACTAATAAATTACTTGGAAATCCTAATGTTACCACTCGAGGTTTTGTATTAGTAAATGATAATTTAGCACTTCTTAAAGAATTAGAAGAAGTTGTAAGAAGATCTATTAATTCAAAATTAAATATCCATTTAAATTATTCTGAAATAAAACAAGAAATTATTAATAATTTATCTACTTATATTGATAATAAAACAGGAAGACGCCCTATAATACTTCCTGTAATAATGGATATCAAAAAAGATGTTAAGGCTCTTAATTAACATCTTTTTATATATCCATAAATTTCATTAATAGTTTCATTAAAATCATTAAAATTTACATTAAACCATTTAATATTCATTTGATTATTAAACCATGTATATTGTCTTTTAGCATAATTCCTACATTTTTGTTTTATCAACTCTATACATTCTTCTAAACTTTTTTTATTATCAAAGTAATCAAATAGTTCTTTATAACCGATTGGTGTAGTAATAGCTTTAGTTCTTATATTTATATCATATATTTTTTTTGCTTCTTCAAGTAATCCCTGATTTATCATTTTATCAGTTCTTTCATTTATTCTTTCATATAAGGTATTTCTATCTGTTGTAAGTCCTATAAACACTGCATCATATAATAATTTATTTGTTTTTTCTTTATTTGAAAAAGGAATTCCTGTCTTTTCATAATAGTTAATAGCTCTAACTACTCTTTTTCTATTATTTTTATGTATTAAAGTATCAGGATCTATACTAATAAGTTTATTAAATAATTCTTCATTACTTAAATTTTCATATAAATTCAAATTATTATCTTCTTCAAATTTATAATCAAAAAGTGCTGCTTTAATATAAAGACCAGTTCCACCAACTATAATAGGGACATGCCCTCTATTTATAATTTCTTCTATTTTATTCCTACAATCTTTTTGAAAATCAAATACTGTATAATCTTCTGTTATATCTTTTATATCTATTAAATGGTGAGGAATATTTTCCTTTTCATGTTCTGTTACTTTAGCAGTTGCTATATCTAAACCTTTATATACTTGTGTACTATCTCCATTTATAACTTCACCATTTAGTTTTTTGGATAGTTCTATACTAAGTTTAGTTTTCCCAACTGCTGTTGGTCCTACTATTACTATTACCATATTAATACCTCATTTATAAATTACTAAATTCTTTTTTATAACTTTTAAATAGTTTTTGATAAGTTTCTGTACTAAAATCTATAAAACCATTATTATCGTTTATTACATCTAATTCTAAATACTTAAAAATATCTAAAATATCCATCTTGTTTATATTATCATTAAGCTCTATAAATTCATCTATATTTTTAGGATTTTCTTGTATTCTTTCGTGCATGTAAGACGCAATAAATACGCCTATAATATATCTACTTTCAAAAAATATAGATAAAATACCCCTATCTAATATTTCAGATAATGTATAATAAAAATATTTACATATACTAATAGGTGAATTATTTAAATATTTTGATATATCATAATTACTTATATTTCCATTATATATATATCTTTCTAATAAATAATAATCTAAATCAAATATATTTGATTTATCTTGTATTCCTCGCATTAGTGCTACCTTATTTTTATTAATAAGATTAAGTGGCACATTATTTTTAATTAAATAATCACTAAATAACATTTCTGATAAAATAGATAAAGATTCACAAAGAATATTAAAATTGTATGCTCCAATTTTATTTGCTTCTTCTATTTTCATGTGATGTATTATTTCGTGCACAATTGAATAACTATCAAATAAAGTTTTATCAAATGGTAGATAAATTTTTGCTTTATCATTTTCCATATAAGTTTCAGCTATATTATTAGAATTATTAAATTTAACAAAATCTTTATTAATTATTTCATCATTCCAATTTTCTTTTAAATAATTAGCATATTCTTTATTAAATGAATTAAAGAAATCATATGCATACTTATAACTATTACTTAATCCTACTCTCGTATCATACTTAATAATACGATTAATATCTATAAAATTCTTTATTATATAATCATTTAAAGTTTTAAATATTTTAAAATCTTCTAAATATAATTCTTCTATTTCAAAATAAGCTTGTTCTAACAAATCATTTAATTGTTTTAATTCTTCTTTTTCCATACTACCCCACTATTTTAAAATTACTTTATGAACATAGAATCACCAAATGAAAAAAACCTATATTCATTTTCTATTGCAATCTTATATGCATTCATTATGTTATCTTTTCCTGCAAGTGCGCTTACAAGCATAACCAAAGTTGACTTTGGAAGATGAAAATTAGTTATTAATTTATCAACTGCTTTAAACTTATAACCTGGATATATAAATATATCTGTTGTTCCACTACACTCTTTAAACTCACCATATAAATTCATTATAGTTTCAAGTGTTCTTGTAGATGTAGTCCCAACACTTATAATCTTTTTTTTGTTTTTTCTAGTTTCATTTAAAACATTAGCGGTATTATCACTCATCATATAAAATTCACTGTGCATTTTATGCTTTTCTACATTTTCCACATTTACTGGTCTAAATGTTCCAAGCCCTACATGTAGAGTAATATATACAATATTTACTCCTTTTGATTTTATTTTTTCTAATAAATCAACAGTAAAGTGTAATCCAGCAGTTGGTGCGGCAGCACTTCCTTCTTTTTTTGCATATACAGTTTGATATCTATTTTTATCTTTTAGTTTTTCATGTATATAAGGTGGGAGTGGCATATCTCCTAATTCATCTAATATTTCATATAAAATACCATCATATATAAGTTTAAAATGTCTTATCCCTTCATCAAATTCATCGATACATTCTGCTTTTAATTTATTTCCAAAAGAAATAACGGTACCTATTTTTACTCTTTTAGCAGGTTTTACTAAACATTCCCAGATATCATTTGTAACTTCTTTTAACATAAGAATTTCTATTTTAGCATTAGTATCTTCTTTTATTCCATAAAGTCTTGCTGGTAAAACTTTTGTATCATTTAATACTAATGTATCGCCTTTTTCTAGATAGTCAATTATATCTGTAAAATGTTTATGAGTTATTTCTCCTGTTTTTTTATCTAAAACTAAAAGACGTGATAAATCTCTTTTTTCTAAAGGAGTTTGTGCGATTAATTCATTTGGTAAATTAAAATTGAATTCTTCTACTTTCATAATGCTTCCTCATTTCGTCTTATACATTTTTAATTATTACTAATATTGTTTGCCCCATATTACCATGTGCTTTGCATCACGACCACAACAAATACACTTATCGGATATAACTTCTTCAGTAAATGGAATACATCTAGATTTAATACCATTTATATTTTTAAATTCTGCCTCACATTTTGGATCACCACACCACATAGCTTTAATAAATCCATACCCTTTAGAATATATATCCTTTACTTCATCTAAAGATGTACATTTGTAAGTTTTTTCTTCATTTCTCTTTTTAGCACTTAAAAACATATTACTTTGTATTTTTCCCATTAATTCATTAATATATTTAATTATATCTTCATTTATAGAAATAATATATTTCTCTAATGTATCTCTTCTTGATATAGTAATGTTATTATTTTCTAAATCTCTTGGTCCTATCTCTATTCTAACAGGGATTCCATTTACTTCTGATTCAGATATTTTAAATCCAAATGATTTATCACTATTATCTATATAACAAGAAATATTATTTTCTAACAATTTATCATATATTTTTTTACTCATTTCTTCTACTTCTTTTGTATTTTTAACATTTATTATTACAACTTGTTTAGGAGCAATACGAGGTGGTAGAACAAGTCCTCTATCATCACCATGTACCATTATTAAAGCTCCTATCATTCTAGTCGTTGTTCCCCAGGATGTTTGATATGCATATTCTAATTCATTATTTCTGTTTGTAAACTTTATATCAAATGGTTTAGTAAAGTTTTGACCAAAATAATGAGATGTTGCTGATTGTAAAGAAATACCATTATACATAAGTGATTCTAAAGTTAATGTCATATCTGCTCCAGCAAATTTTTCTTTTTCTGTCTTTTTTCCTGTAATTACTGGTATAGCAAGATAATTTTCAAAGAAATCTTTATATACTTCTAACATTTGATATGTTTCTTTTATTGCTTCTTCTTTAGTCTCATGTATAGTGTGTCCTTCTTGCCATAAAAATTCACGTGTTCTTAAAAATGGTCTAGTTTCTTTTTCCCATCTAACTACATTACACCATTGATTATAAAGTTTTGGTAAATCTCTATATGATCTTACTACTTTAGAATAATAATCACAAAACAATGTTTCACTAGTAGGTCTAATACACAATTTTTCGTCTAAATTATTATCTCCACCTTGTGTTACCCATGCAACTTCTGGTGCGAATCCTTCTACATGTTCTTTTTCTTTTAAAAGTAAATTTTCAGGTATTAAAAGTGGCATATATACATTTTGATGTCCTAATTCTTTAAACTTTTGATCTAATATTTTTTGCATATTTTCCCATATTGCATAACCATTTGGTTCAAATATAATTGATCCTTTTGTATTTGAGTAATCTGCTAAATGTGCGGCTGCTACGACATCTGTATACCATTTAGCAAAATCAACATCTCTACTTGTTATACTTTTTAACTTTTGTTCCATATTATAAATTCCCTTCTATAAAAAAAGAATGGTATCTTATAAGGAGTGTATAAACACGGTACCATCCTTTCATTTGCTTAATTTTAATAACGGTATTAACCGGAAATCTCTTTCGAGTTTCAGTTCATAGGTAGGAACAATAACTCTTTATAATTAGCTTCTCACTATGCACTAAATCACTGTATATAAACTTAGTTACTGTCATGTCCTAATCAAAACATTTATAAATAAATTATATAATAAATTTATTAAATAATCAATAATTTTTTATCCTTTAAACTTTTTATATAAACTCTTTATTTTAATTAAAAATCTTTATTAAATATTTTTATAAAGAAATGGTTTCAATTGTTGCTCATATTTATTTTTACTTTAGTTCTTTCTTTATCATCAAATTTTCTAATTTCTTGTTCAACTAATATATTAGCTTGTTGTTTTAAATCTATTAAACTTTCTTTTAGCATTAATATAGATGGTTCTGCTAAATGAATAGTTAATTTACCAATTTTAATATCACAACAATAATCAAAAAGTGATATATATGTATTTCCATTTATATCTATAAACTCATAAATATATTGCTCATTTTGAACAAGCGCTAAACCTTCTTTAAAATCAGAAGCATTTCTATACTGACATGGAATTACTTCTTTTCCTTCTTTATCTATATAACCCCAAAGACTTTGTTTATTTTTAACACGTCCTAAGCCTTCTTTAAAATCAGAAGCTTCTCTATACTTACATGGAATTACTTCTTTTCCTTCTTTATTTATATAACCCCAAAGACCTTGTTTATTTTTAACACGTCCTAAGCCTTCTTTAAAATCAGAAGCATTTCTATACTGACATGGGATTACTTCTTTTCCTTCTTTATTTATATAATCCCAAAGACCTTGTTCATTTTTAACAMGTGCTAAGCCTTCTTTAAAATCAGAAGCATTTCTATACTGACATGGAATTACTTCTTTTCCTTCTTTATCTATATAACCCCAAAGACTTTGTTTATTTTTAACACGTCCTAAGCCTTCTTTAAAATCAGAAGCTTCTCTATACTTACATGGAATTACTTCTTTTCCTTCTTTATCTATATAACCATAAAGATATTGTTCATTTTTAACAAGTGCTAAATCTTCATTAAAACCACTTACTATAATATACCTTTGTTGTATATAAATTCCTGTTGAATTTTCATTACATTCTTTATCCATATAAACCCTCCTTTAAATTTATTTTATTCTATACTTTTTTTATTATTATGTCAATTATTTTAAATAACTCCTTTAAACTTTCCATACCAATTTTTTATCTTTTCTTTAGAACTTTCATATATATCTTTTGTATCTTCTTTCATATCTTGCCATACATCACTAGATGCATTTTTAAATTTATCTTTAAATTCTTTTATCTTATTATAATTATCTTCTCCTAATTTTTCCTTTGAAAATTCCTTAATATTATCAGAACCTTTTTTTATAAGTTCTGCTGCCTTATTATAAGCTTTACTTGTAGAATCACTTATATTTTCTTTATAATCAGGAAATTTTTTCATAATTAATTCATCAATAGTAGAAGCATCTTTTAATATTACTTCTTTAGCGGTATCGCTTAAATCATCAAAAGTAATTCCCTTAATTGTTCCATCATAAAATATAAAATCTACTACTGTTATAAAAACATTTTTGCAATCTTCTTTAAATTCCATAACATTATCACTATTTATAATATTAGTAATTTGATTTTTTAATGTATCAAATTCTTCTATTACAGCTTGTTCTATATCTGATTTATCGAATGATTCTGTTGTAACAATATTCTCATATGTTGTTTGTTCTATAATAGTAATATCTTCATTTTCTTGTCCTTCTGATATGGTAACCTCTTCTATAATTTCTGTAAATATTGTTTCTTCAGGGGTTGTTTGTTCTATCATAGTGATTTCTTTATTTTGTGATTCCTTTGGTTCTGTAATTTCTGCAATTGTTATTTTTTCTAAAGTAGTCATAGTTTCAATTTCTGTACTAGTTGTTAAAGGAGCATCAAAATTATCTATAGTAGACTCACCATTATCTATACTCTTATTAGAGCACCCACTTAATACTATACTTCCTGTTATAAATAAACTAATAAATTTTTTGTTAATTTTAAAATTATTCAATTTAATCACCTTTATATATTATATTTAAAAATATTTAAAAAGCAAGAAAAAAGACACAATAAAGTGTCCTAATTCATTAAATCTTGCTCTAATACTTCAAGCGGTTCTTCATTTAAAATATCTACAGCTAGATCATAGTTAGCATCTCTATATTCTCTCGCACCTGTTCCAGCAGGGATTAATTTACCTATAATAACATTTTCTTTTAATCCGTTTAATTCATCTACTTTACCATGTATAGCAGCATCAGTTAATATTCTAGTAGTTTCTTGGAATGATGCAGCAGATAAGAATGAATCCGTTTCAAGGGATGCTTTCGTAATACCAAGTAATACTGGTCTTCCTGTTGCAGGGCGTTTGCCTTCAATAATAAGGTTTTTATTAATATCTGCAAAGTGATTTATATTTACTAGTGTACCTGGTAAGAACATTGTATCTCCACTGTTTATAATTTTAATTTTTGAAATCATACGTTTTGCAATAATTTCAACGTGTTTATCAGAAATATCAACACCTTGTAATCCATAAACTTTTTGAATTTCAAGCAATATATATTGTTGAACTGTAATTGGATCTGTAACGACTAACAATTCCTTAGGACTAACTGCACCAAATGTAAGCCTTTGTCCAGCAACAACTTCACTATTTAGCTCAACTGCAAGTTTTGCACCATAGTTAGTAGTATGTTCCCTACTTTCTGCATCATTTGAAACAGTTATTACAAACTTACCATTATCTTCTTCAATCTTAGTAACTTTACCAACTATTTCAGAAATAGTAGCCTTTCCTTTTGGATTACGAGCTTCAAATAATTCTTGTACACGAGGTAAACCTTGAGTAATATCATCTCCAGCAACTCCACCTGTATTAAATGTACGCATAGTAAGCTGTGTTCCTGGTTCTCCAATTGATTGCGCTGCCATGATACCCACAGCTTCACCTATTTCTACAATTGATCCAGTTGCTAAATTACGACCATAACATTTTTTACATACACCATGTTCTGTCTTACAAGTTAAAACTGTTCTTATTGGTACTTTAGTAATTCCTGCAGAAATAATTTTATCAGCTACTTGTTCTGTTATATAAGTATCTCTATCATACATAACTTCTTTAGTTTCTGGATTTATTATCTTTTTATTAGTATAACGACCTAAAATACGGTTATAAAGTGATTCTATTACAGTGCCATCTTTATCATTAATAAATGCTTCAACTGTTACTCCTTGTTCAGTACCACAGTCTTCTTCCTTAACAATTATATCTTGTGAAACATCTACAAGTCTTCTTGTTAAATATCCAGCATCTGCAGTTTTTAAAGCTGTATCAACAGCACCTTTACGGGCACCATGTGTTGATAAGAAGAATTCAGATATTGAAACGCCTTCACTAAATGATGACTTAACAGGTATTTCTACATATCCACCACTTGGTTTCGAGAATAATCCACGCATACCAACAAGTTGTGTGTGTGAACTAATATCACCACGTGCTTTACTCATCATCATAATCGAAATAGGATTGTCACTATCATTTTTTACCATAGTTTCAAGTTCATCTTGTATTTGCTTTTTAGCGTCGTTCCAAACATCTACAACCTTATCATATCTTTCACTATCTGTAATTAAACCACGTTTAAATTGTTTATTAATACTATCTACCTTATCTTGGCTTTCCTTTAAAACCTGAGGTTTAATTTTACTTTCTTTTATATCACTTATTGCGATACTAATACCAGATAATGTTGAATACTTAAATCCTAAATCCTTTAATTTATCAAGCATTACTGAAGTTTCAGTAGTTTGATATCTTTTATAAATTTGTGCAATTAATTTACCTAAAGTGCCTTTATTAAATGCATTAACTAAAGGCATTTCTTTAATTTTTTCAGGAATATTTTCGCCTCTATTTATAAAATATTTATTAGGTGTTATTCCCTCTATATTTTCAACACTGCCATCATTTATATATTGGAATGTATCCGGAAAAATTTCATTAAATAATAATTTTCCAACAGTTGTAACAAGGTATTTATCTTGATATTCATCTGGAAAAAGTTTATGTTTAAAAGAATTAACAGGAATAGCTATACGGGTATGTAAAGTTATTTCTCTTCTTTCATAAGACATTATAGCTTCAGAGTCATTTTTAAAAACTCTTCCTTCTCCCTCTAAACCACTTTTTTCCATTGTTATATAATAGTTACCTAATACCATATCCTGAGAAGGAGTAACTATTGGTTTTCCATCTTTTGGAGATAGTATGTTATTAGCGCCCAACATAAGAATTCTAGCCTCTGCTTGTGCTTCATCACTAATTGGTACATGGACTGCCATCTGATCTCCATCAAAATCTGCATTAAATGCTGCACAAACAAGTGGGTGTAATCTTATAGCACGTCCACCTATTAATTTAGGTTCAAATGCTTGAATACCTAATCTATGAAGTGTTGGTGCACGGTTAAGCATTACAGGATGTTCTTTTATTTTTTCTTCAACAATATCCCATACACGAGGGTCTTGATTTTCTATCATTTTTTTAGCAGCTTTTATATTACCTGCAATTTCTTTACTAACTAAGCCATTTATAACATGTGGTTTAAATAATTCCAATGCCATTTCTTTTGGGATACCACATTCATACATTTTTAAACTTGGTCCTACAACTATAACTGAACGTGCAGAATAGTCAACACGCTTACCAAGTAAGTTTTGACGGAAACGACCTTGCTTTCCTTTTAACATACTTGATAATGACTTCAATGGTCTATTACCTGCGCCTGTTACATTTCTACCACGTCTTCCATTGTCAAATAATGCATCAACAGCTTCTTGTAGCATACGTTTTTCATTTTGAATTATTATAGATGGTGCACCTAATTCCATTAATTTTTTTAAGCGATTATTACGATTTATTACACGTCTATATAAATCATTTAAGTCACTTGTTGCAAATCTACCACCATCAAGTTGTATCATTGGTCTAAGTTCTGGAGGTATAACTGGTAGTGCGTTTAAAATCATCCATTCTGGTCTATTTCCGGATTGTTTAAATGCATCTAACACATCTAAACGCTTAATTAATCTAACTCTCTTTTGACTAGAAGGATCTTTAATTTCTTCTATTTCTGATTTAATTGTTTCAATTTCTTTATCTAAATCCACTTCTTTTAGAAGTTCCTGAATAGCTTCAGCACCCATACCTACTCTAAATGTATTACCATATTTTTCATAATAAACTCTATATTCTTTATCACTTATAGTTTGCTTCTTTTCTAACGTTGTACTACCTGGATCTAATACTACATATGAAACAAAATATAAAACTTCCTCTAAGTCTCTTGGAGACATATCAAGTACAAGTCCCATACGTGATGGAACTCCTTTAAAGAACCAAATATGACTACAAGGAGTAGCAAGTTCTATATGACCCATTCTTTCTCTACGAACCTTGCTTCTTGTTACTTCTACTCCGCATCTATCACATACGATATTTTTATATCTTACTCTTTTATATTTTCCACAGGAACACTCAAAATCTTTCGTTGGACCAAATATTTTTTCACAGAAAAGTCCATCTCTCTCAGGTTTTAAAGTACGATAGTTTATCGTTTCTGCCTTTTTAACTTCTCCATATGACCACGCACGAATTTTTTCAGGTGAGGCTATTGCTATTTTTAATCCTTGAAATTGATTAACATCCATTATTCCTCTTCCCCTTCCATCATTTTTTCAAAACCTTTTTCTATTTCTTCATCGATTTCTTCTTCAGATTCTTCATAGAAATCTGAATTCTCATAATCATCATTTGGGTCTTCATCTGGTAATTCTGGTTCCTTATCCTCAAAACCATTTTCAACTATGTCTACTTCTTCACCAGTTAAATAACTATCTTGCTCGCTTTCTTCTAAATCATTTAGTTCAACATAATTTCCATCTTGATTTAATACTGTAATATCAAGACCTAAGGCTTGAAATTCTTTTATAAGTACCCTAAATGATTCAGGTATACCAGGTTTAGGAATTGGAGTTCCTTTTACAAGTGACTCATATACTTTAACACGACCTACTACATCATCTGATTTAGTAGTTATCATTTCTTGTAATACATGAGCAGCACCATATGCATATAATGCCCAAACTTCCATTTCTCCAAATCTTTGACCACCAAATTGAGCCTTACCTCCAAGTGGTTGTTGTGTTACTAAAGAGTATGGTCCTGTTGAACGAGCATGTAATTTATCATCAACCATATGGTGAAGCTTAATCATATACATAACTCCTACACTTATTCTATTATCAAATGGTTCTCCTGTTCTACCATCATAAAGAACCGTTTTTCCATCTTCATCAAGTCCTGCTTCTTTTAATGCATCTATAATTTCTTCACGATTTGCTCCATCAAATACTGGTGTTGCTACATAAATACCAAGATTTTTTGCAGCAATTCCTAAATGCATTTCAAGAATTTGACCTATATTCATACGTGATGGAACTCCAAGTGGATTAAGAAGTATATCAACTGGTGTACCATCTGCCATATATGGCATATCTTCTTCTGGAAGTATAAGTGAAATAACTCCTTTGTTTCCATGACGTCCAGCCATTTTATCTCCAACACTTATTTTACGTTTCTGAGCTATATATACACGAACAATTTTTGAAACACCTGCTGGAAGTTCATCAGTATCTTCTTTAGTAAATATTTTTACATCATGAACTATACCTTCTCCTCCATGAGGCACACGTAAAGATGTATCTCTTACTTCACGCGTTTTTTCACCAAATATTGCATGTAATAACTTTTCTTCAGAAGTAAGTTCAGCCATACCTTTTGGTGTTACTTTTCCAACTAGTATATCATCATCTTTTACTTCTGTTCCTATGATTACAATACCATTTTCATCTAAGTTTTTACGAGCGTCTTCTCCAATATTTGGAATATCTCTAGTAAATTCCTCTGGTCCTAGTTTTGTATCTCTACATTCTATTTGATAATCTTCTATGTGTATAGATGTATAAACATCATCTTTTACAAGTCTTTCGTTTAATATTACTGCATCCTCATAGTTATATCCATTATAGTTCATGAAAGCAACTGTGACATTACGTCCAAGTGCCATTTCACCCATTTCTGTACTAGGTCCATCTGCAATAACCATTCCTCTTGTTACTTTATCACCTAATTTTACAATTGGTACTTGGTGATAACAAGTTCCAGCATTACTACGTTCAAAACCGTTTAAGTAATAAGTATCTTTAGCTCCTATAGTTTTAACTACTATTTTTCTGGCATCCACATACTCTACTACTCCATCAGCAGATGCTATTACAACAGCGCCTGAATCACGTGCTGCAATTGCTTCTACACCTGTACCCACTATTGGAGCTTCTGGTTTTAAAAGTGGAATAGCTTGACGTTGCATGTTAGCTCCCATCAAAGCTCTTTTTCCATCATCATGTTCAAGGAAAGGAATTCCTTGAGTTGTAATTGATACAACTTGTTGAGGTGACACATCTATATAATCTATTTTTTCTTTTTCAATTATTATATTTTCACCACGGTAACGAGCTGGTACCCTATCTTCTAATAATAAATTATCTTTGTCTACTTTTACTGTTGCTTGTGAAATATAATGTTCTAATTCCTCATCTGCTGTCATATAAACTATTTCATCTGTGATTTTACAATCCTTAACTTTACAATAAGGTGTCATTATAAAACCATAGTCATCAACTCTTGCATAACTAGCTAAAGAAGTTATAAGACCTATATTTGGTCCTTCTGGAGACTCAATTGGACAAATTCTTCCATAGTGAGATGGATTAACATCACGCACTTCCATTCCAGCTCTATCACGTGAAAGTCCTCCAGGTCCAAGACTAGATAAACGTCTTTTATTTGTTAACTCGGCAACTGGATTTGTTTGATCCATAAATTGTGATAACTGACTGCTACCAAAAAACTCTTTCATAGCAGCAGTAAGTGGCCTAATATTTATAAGTGATTTAGGAGTTACATCTTCTATTTCTTGTGTTGACATTCTATCTCTAATAACTCTTTCAATACGACTTACACCAATTCTAAATTGATTTTGTAATAGTTCTCCAACTTGTCTAACACGACGATTGGATAAATTATCTATTTCATCAAAGTTTCCAATACCATCTAGTAAATTTAAATAGTAAGAAATAGAAGCATATATATCTGATATTGTTAAACGTTTTTCTGTAATAGTTTGATCATTTCCTATTACATTTATTATATTATTAGGATTTACTTTAGAATAAACTTTTATTATTTGCACTTTATTATAAGAATCTAATTCTTCATTAATTTGTACTTGAGTTAAACCATATCCATTGCTAAATATTTCTTTTAATTGTTCTAAAACTTCCCTAGTAATTAAAGTATCCTTCTTTATTATTACTTCTTTTCCTATTTTTATATCTTCAGCTAAAACACAATTAAGTAGTCTATCTGTTATATTTAGTTTTCTATTAAATTTATAACGCCCAACTTTAGCAAGATCATATCTAAATGCATCAAAAAATCTAGAAATAAGTTGATTTTTAGCACTATCCAAAGTAGATGGTTCCCCAGGTCTTAATTTAGAATGTATATCAATTAATGCTTCATCTGTGTTTTTATTAGGATCCTTAGCAATTGTTTTATTAATATACTCATTTTCTCCGAATAATCCAATTATATCATCGTCACTTGATAAGCCTAATGCTCTAAGTAAGGTAGTAATAGTTACTTTTCTAGTTCTATCAATTCTAACATACAATATATCCCTAGCATCAGTTTCATATTCAAGCCATGTTCCACGCGTTGGAATAATTTGAGATGTTATTATTAATTTGCCATTTTTCTTATCTATTTCTTTTCCAAAATAAACACTTGGTGAACGAACTAATTGTGAAACTATAACACGTTCTGCTCCATTAATTACAAATGTTCCACTATCAGTCATTATAGGCATGTCCCCTAAAAATATATCCTGTTCTTTTACCTCACCAGTTTCCTGATTAAAAAGTCTTGCAATAACTTTTAAAGGCGAAGCAAAAGTAGCATACCTTTCCTTACACTCTTTTATTGTATATCTTGGTGCGTCAAAAGTATACTCTCCAAATTCTAATGATAAATTTCCTGTAAAACTTTCCACAGGAAAAATATCTTCAAATACTTCTTTTATTCCATCTGTTA
The DNA here is from genome assembly GCA_023665725.1 of Clostridium sp. Lineage (GTDB taxonomy): Bacteria > Bacillota_I > Bacilli_A > RF39 > UBA660 > UMGS872. Next base: position 25,170 of record JAMPDH010000005.1, read on the forward strand.
TAAACCAGTCATAAGATTTTTTTTGAATTTCTAATAAATTACCTAATTCTATTGCATTTTTAGTTTTTGCATACGTACGTCTTTCTCGGTGATCTCCAATTTTTTTTACTCTATAAGCCACTAATTTCACCCCTATAAACTATGATAATATTTAATGCATATACTGACTTAAAGTATATGCCACCAATTTATAATTATACCAAACATTAAACAACCTGTCAACGATAAATATGTCGATTTTTAGTATATTTAATATTAATATTTATTTTATAATAAATCTAGATTTATTATTTATTGTTACTTAAAAATATATATTTACTTTTCATTTGATAAACATTGTCTTATTAAGTTTAACTTTTTAATTTTTTTATTAAGCTTTTCATAACATTTATATATATAATCCGGTGAGTAGTAAGCATATTCCTCATAATTTTCTGTTTCCTTTTGAATAGAATATATATTTTGCATTAATCTAGCAATTTTTTTCTCTTCGATATTTATAATACCCCATTTTATTTTCAGACTCAAACAATTCATTTTATATCACCTTGCACTATAAGTTTTAAATGGTTAAAGCCCATACTAAAACTTAGTATAGGCCCTTTAAAATATTTAATTATTTTAATTCAATAGAAGCTCCAGCTTCTTCAAATTTAGCTTTAAGTTCGTTTGCTTCTTCAGTTGAAACATTTTCTTTAACTACTCCACCATTGTCAGCAATATCTTTTGATTCTTTTAATCCTAAACCTGTTAAATCACGAATCAATTTAATAACCGCTATCTTATTTGCTCCAGCGTTTGCTAAAACAATATTAACAGTACTTGGACCAGCTTCTTCAGTTGAAGCTTGAGCAGGTGCTGCTACAGCTACTGCACTTGGATCAACTCCAAATTCCTCCTTAAACGCATCTAACAAATCTTTAACTTCTAAGATTGTCATTCCTTTTACTATATCAATTACTGTTTTAATTTTTTCTTCTGTACTTAATTTTTCCATTTTACTTTCCTCCTTATTTTAATTTTCTAAATTTTGACTATGCAAATCTAAACAAATTGCAAGTTTCTTTACATTTTCCATTAAACCTGCTGCAATCATTGTAAGTAATGTATCTCTTGATGGTATTGACGCAAGTTTATTAAGCATATCTATATCAGCAATATTGCCATCTACTATTCCAGCTTTTAATTGTAATGCAGGATGTTTTTTTGCAAAATCGCTTAATACCTTTATAGATGTTATTGTATCATTACCGAAAGCTATTGCTCTAGGTCCTTCTAAAAAACCTAAATCTATTTTTAAAGAATCTAACGCTCTCATTGTAAGTGTATTTTTATATACCTTAAAATCAGATTCACTTTCACGTAATTTTTTTCTTAACTCATCTGTTTCTTTAACAGTTAAGCCTTGATATTCAAAAAATACAACACTTGAAGAGTTTTTAATCTTATCACTAATCTCATCAATAATAGTTTGCTTTTTTTCAAGAATTTTCACGTTTGCCACTACTTCCACCTCCTCTTTTGTTTTACATTATAAAAGGTCTTACGTAAACATAAGGCCTATTAAAATTTTAGTAAGCCTCGGTAGGAAATATTAAGCAAATAATTTGCTCCTACTGTCTACGGTATAACTTCAAAACGTATTAATTATAACATTTTATAAATTAATTGTCAAAACTAGTAACATCAACTTTAATTCCTGGACCCATCGTAGACGAAATTGATATTCCCTTTACATATGTTCCTTTAACTGTAGCAGGTTTTGATTTAATTATTAATGATACAAATGATTTAATATTTTCTATTAACGCATTTTCATCAAAACTTACCTTTCCAACTAGCGTATGTATAATTCCATATGAATCTGTACGATACTCTATACGACCTTTTTTTACATCTAAAACAGCTTTCTTAGTATCAACTGTAACTGTCCCTGTTTTAGGGTTTGGCATTAATCCTTTTGGTCCTAAAATTTTACCAATTTTACCAAGTGAAGGCATCATATCTGGAGTTGCTATCATGACATCAAAATCAAACCAATTTTCTTTTTCTATTTTTTCTATTAAATCAATATCTCCAACATAGTCTGCTCCTGCTTCTTTAGCATTTGTAGCATTCTCGCCACGAGCTAAAACTAGGACTTTTTTAGTTTTACCTGTACCATTAGGTAAAACAACAGCTCCTCTTAGTTGTTGATCGGCTTTTTTAGTATCTAAGTTTAATCTAATAGACACTTCAACTGAAGCATCAAACTTTGTAATTGATGTTTCTTTTACAAGTTTTACAGCTTCTTCTAATGTATAAGCTTTTTGTTTTTCAATTTTTTTACTTGCTTCTACATACTTTTTACTTCTTTTCATATTTACCTCCTTATGTGGTTTAACACTTCTTTTTTAAGCGTATAACGGAGTTTCCCTCCCACTTTTAGGATTTCCTTAATCGGAAACTTTAACGCCCATGTTACGTGCAGTACCTTCAACTATTTTCATAGCTTGTTCAACGGTATATGCATTTAAATCAGGCAATTTAATTTCTGCTATTTCTTTTAATTGTTCTTTAGTTATAGTCGCAACTGTTTCGTTTGCTCCTTTAGATGAACCAGATTTAATCTTGGTGTACTTTTTAATCAAGAAAGAAGCTGGTGGAGTTTTAATTACAAAGTCAAAAGTTCTATCTTCATATACAGTTATTTCAACTGGTAATATATCTCCCATCTTATCTTTAGTTGCATCGTTATATTTTGTACAGAACTCCTGTAAATTTATTCCTGTTGGTCCTAATACAGTTCCACATGGTGGAGCTGGTGTAGCTTTTCCTGCAGGTATCTGTAACTTTACTATTTTTTGTACATTTTTTGCCACGAAAAACACCTCCTATATTTTTTTCGCGTGTGGTATAATGATATACGCTTTAAAATTCTAATCTCCCACTTACTGTTTTTATTTAACAAATTACAGCAATATGATAATACCATATTTTAAATATTTTGTAAATGCTTTTTTTATTAACTTTTAGATATTTGAGATATTTGTAATTCTACAATTGTTTCTTGACCAAATAAATCTAATGAAACAGATACTTTGTTATTTTGAATATCAATGGTTTTAATTGTTCCAAACATTCCTTCAAATGGACCATTATTAACTTTTACTGTATCATCAACATTTAAATCATTTACTATGTCAAGTCTGCTCATTCCCATAGAAGATAATATTCGATCAACTTCTTCAGGAGTTAAAGGAAATGGTTTAGTTCCTTTTCCAGATGATCCTATAAATCCTGTAACACCTGGTGTATTACGTACAATAAACCATGCCTCATCTGTCATTATCATTTCAACTAAAATATATCCTGGGAACATTTTTCTTATTTTTTCTTTTTGAACGCCATCTTTAAGTTCTACTTCTTTTTGTTCGGGAACAACTACTCGCAAAATGTAGTCTTCCATTCCCATAGTACTAGCACGCATTTCTAATTTTTCTTTTACCTTATTTTCATGTCCTGAATAAGTATTTACTACATACCATTCTTTTTCCATTATACAAATATCATCCTTATTCCAGTAATAATTAAATGACATGCAAGGAAAAATAATGCGAATATTATTATCATTAATATAGTTGCTACACTATAGGTTATCATTTCTTTTTTTAATGGCCATCTAACCTTTTTCATTTCATTTTTAACATCCTTTAAAAAATGTTTATCATGTTTTTTTTCTCTTGGTGATTTCTTTAATGAATTAGATGTTTTTGAAATATCTTTTTTGGGTTTTTGTTGTTCAATTTTTTCCACTTCTTTTTTGCTTACTTCTTCAACTTTTGTTTCTTTTTTCCTATTACTTGTTTTTTTCGTTTCTTTTGCCATAATAACTCCTCTTTTAATATTATGCTTTTTATGTAAAATAAAAACACCTTCGTGCATATAGATTATAGCACAAAGATGTACCTATGTCAATTTTCTTTATTAGAAACAGTATTTTTATCTTTTAACCTACTCATACCATTGCCAATATTTACAACTAAAGAATTAAATCTCTCTAAATTATTAGCTAATTCTCTTTTCTTAGCTTCAAATTCTATCATATCATATTCTAATGTTTTTCTAAGAGATTCAATTTTTTCTTTCTTAAGTTTTAAGTTTAGTTCTATAGATTCAAGCTCATTCTTTTTTGTATCAAGTAATGCAGCTTGTTTATCCTTTCTAAGTTTAAAATTCATTTGTTGTCTCTTCTTTAAAACTTCAAAAGCTTTTCTATTTTTATCTAATTCTTCTTGTTCTAACGTTAATTGTTCACGTTCTTTGGCAATTTCTTTTCTGTTTTTTTCTAATATTAAGGTCATATCTTTTTTATACTGATTTAACTCTTTATATTTTTGTGTCATTTCTATTTCAAACGTTTCTCTCGCATGTTTTAATGCTCTCTTATCTTTTTCAATCTGTTGTTTTAAAAGATAGTTTTTTTTATATAGTGTTTCAAGTTCTTTAACATTTACACTAGATTTTTTAATAGCTTGGTCAAGACTATCATTTTTATTTTGTAGTGCCTCGCTTTTATTTATAGTATCACTAATATGTTCTACTTTACTATTCATTAAATGAAAACCTATTTATTTTCTGGTAATTTTGAAAAATTATTATTAAATTGAGATACTAATTGTTTAAATTTAGCACAAGATTGAGCCAATGATTCTCTTTCAAAAGCGATTTTCTTTTCCTCTGCTTCTTTTTGTTGATTAAAGTGTTCTTTTTCAGTTTCTAAATCCTTTTTTTCATTTTCTATTGTCTGTAAACTAAGTGCAGTGTCTTTTTCTAATTGTGCTTCCTCATTTGCTATTCTTTCTCTTTCTAAATTCAATTTAGATTCTTCTGTTTCTTTATATTTTCCGAATTGTTCCTTATCAGCATCTAATTTTTCTCTTTCAATTTTGATTGCATTTTCTTTTAAATTTAATTCTCTATTTTTAACTTCTGCGTCAGACTTTATTTCTTGTTCCTCTTCTAATAATCTTTCCTTTTGAAGTTTCATTGATTCCTCAAATTGTTTCTTTTCTAATTCTAAACTTTCTTTTTGTGAATCAACAAATTTTTGAAATTCAAGTCTTTCTTTTTCAAGATTTTCTCTTGTTTGATTAATAGTATTTTCGTCTTCTTTAATAGTTTTCTTTTTTTCAATTATTTGAGAAATTAAATTATTAGCGCCTTCCACATCATCGTATAAGCTATCAAAGAAAGCATCAAAATCGCTTGTTTTTTCTTCATCATCTTTAGATTCTAAAGTCACGAAATCATCTTTAACAGTTTCGTTTGTTACAATAGGTTCTGATTTTTCTAACGAATCAACAGCATTTAAAACAGCATCATCATTCCATTTAGTTTCTTGAACTTTTTCTTCATTACCATCTTCATCTTGGTCAAAGAAATCATCTGAAAATTCAGCTGGTTCAATTTCTTCTATCATTGGTTTTTCATTTTCTTCAACGTTTAATGTTTCTATATTCTCGTTCATATAACATTCCCCTCTACTATTCTTTTATTATAACGTTAATATTGTACCACATTTTTTAATAAAATAAAACATTTTTTTTAAAAAATTGTATTTTTTTCATTTTTTATTTCATAATGAGTTCCTTCACGTGTATCTTTAAGTATTATACCACGGTTTAATAATTCATCTCTTATTTGATCACAAAGTTCAAAATTTTTTTCCTTTTTAGCAGCATTTCTCTTTTCAATTTGTTCCTCTATATATTTTTTTAAATCATTATCTATTATAATTTCTTCATTTTTTAGTAAATCGAGAGATAAAATTTTATCAAAGTCATCTATTAAATATAATTTTGTATTATTATTTAAATCCGATTTTACTACATCATAAAGTATTGTAAGCGCGAAAGATGTATTCAAATCATCTTCTAGTGCATCCTTAAACTTTTGTTGATAAATTTTAGCTTTTTCCTCATCAACTTCGCCAAATTTATTATCAAATATGTTTTTGATTTTTTGTTTTAATTTATTATATATATTAACTGTCCCATCTAATATATCGTAAGAAAATAATAATGGCTTCCTATAATGAGATTGTAAGCAAAATAATCTATAACATATAGGATTATATCCTTTTTCTTCTAATAGTGAAACTGTCAAAAACTCACCTTTACTTTTACTCATCTTACCAGTATCATCGTTTAAATGTTCTACATGAAACCAATAATTACACCATTTGTGCCCTATGTAACTTTCAGATTGCGCTATTTCATTTGTATGATGTGGAAAAATATTATCCACTCCTCCACAATGTATATCCAAGTATTCACCTAAATATTTTATAGCAATATTAGAGCATTCTATATGCCAACCTGGATATCCAATTCCCCATGGACTATCCCATTTTAATGCCTGATCTTCAAACTTGGATTTAGTAAACCACAATACAAAGTCATTTTTATTTTTTTTATTTTTATCTTCTGTAACACTTTCTCTTACCCCAACTAACATCTCTTCTTTATTATTATTTGTTAATTTGTAATATTCTTCCAATCTTGAAGTATCAAAATAAACATTACCATCAGATATATATGCAAAATCTTTTTCTAGTAACTTCTCTATCATATTTATATATGTATCTATGCAAGATGTCGCTCTAACTACAATATCTGGTTTTTTTATATTTAATTTATCACAGTCTTCAAAAAAGGCATTTGTATACATATCGGCTATTTCTTGTATAGTCTTATGTTCCCTTTGAGCGCCTTTTAACATTTTATCTTCGCCAGTATCTGCATCACTTGTTAAATGACCTACGTCCGTTATATTCATACATCTTTTAACTTTATATCCTATATAATTAAAGGTTTTTTCTAAAACATCTTCCATTATATAGCTTCTTAGATTACCTATATGTGCATAATGATATACTGTAGGCCCACAAGTATACATTTTGATACTTTTATTGTCCATAGGAATAAAATGTTCAATCTTTCTTGTTAAAGTATTATATAGTTCCATTTAATTTCTCTCCTCTATTTAATTATAACATGATATAAATAATAAGTAAATTAATTAAAAACCCCATTAAAAGCAAAAAAAGTGCAAATATATGCGCTTTTTTAACTTAAACTATATACTTTTTCACAAGAGTCTACTTCTTCGATTGAATATCCTATAATATCGCTTAATGATGTATCTAGATTAAATTCTGTTATCATACTATATAATTCTTCATATAAATCATTGTATATCTCTTCTTCTACGTTATTTGGCATATTTTCTCCATAGATACTATTTACATATCCCCATACTGGTAAATATGCATCACGTACTTCCTCTATTGTTTTTGCAGCTCCTATTTTTTCATATACCTCATCTAATACTTTATATGTTTCATATTCACTTGAATTTTTTGATACCATATTTGATACATGTATTGCTTTTCCATGTTCATTATATTCTTGAGCTGTTTCCTTATCTATTTCTAAAAAAGTTTCATATACATTTTCAAAATACATTGCATCTCTTGTTTTATCTATTGTATTTTGATAATTTTTTCTTACTAAATCTTCGTCTCCACTTATTACTCCTGTTTCAACTAAAACCCCTTTTAATTCTGAATTTATTACTGTTTTATTAATAGTATATACAAACGCACACAATTCTTCTAATGTTACTTCTGTTCCTTCGAACTCTTTTTCTGCTTTTTTTAATATTTCTGCAAGTTCTTTTTCATCAATATATTTTATTGCTGTATATTTTTCTAATTCGCTTTCTTCTTTTGTTGTTTCTTCTGGTTTTGTTGTTAAAATTACTGTTTCTTCTGTAACTATTGATGTTGTTTTTTCTACTAATTCATCGTCTATACTTATTGCTTTTGTATTTTCTAATTCTTCCTTATTTTCTTTTGAAGTTGAACAAGCAGTTGAAGTTACAGCTATACTTGCAGCAGTAAGAGTAGCTAATAATCCTTTTAAATTTTTCATAAATTTTTCCCCCTTCAAATTTATGGCTTGTATAATATCACTTTATCTATGATTTGTCAAGTTTTACAAGAAAATATGTTATAAATATTTACTTAATCCATATTTTATACTAATTTTGTAAAAAAATAAAACTTTAATGTATGCTTTTATAATAATTATCTATCTATATTAATAATATATATTAATACAGTTAATTATCAAAAATATTAATCCAATAAATAAACTTTGATATTTTTAATAATATTTTTTAGTATTTTTCAAAAAAAATATTGCACAAATTTTTTCATTATGTTATTATATAATAGCAGTGTTTGAAATGGACCCTTAGCTCAGTTGGTTAGAGCATCCGGCTCATAACCGGGCGGTCGTAGGTTCGAGTCCTACAGGGTCCACCACTGTTGTTGCAGGTGTGGCGAAATTGGTAGACGCACTAGCCTTAGGAGCTAGCGCCTCACGGCATGGGGGTTCAAGTCCCTTCACCTGCACCAAAGTTACTAAAAAGGGCATTGAAATGCAAAATAATGCATGTCACAACCTATTTTAAAATTGAGTAGTCCCACTACTCTTTTTTTCATTTATCTTTATTAAAAGAAAAAAAGTGCAAATATATGCGCTTTTTTAACTTAAACTATATACTTTTTCACAAGAGTCTACTTCTTCGATTGAATATCCTATAATATCGCTTAATGATGTATCTAGATTAAATTCTGTTATCATACTATATAATTCTTCATATAAATCATTGTATATCTCTTCTTCTACGTTATTTGGCATATTTTCTCCATAGATACTATTTACATATCCCCATACTGGTAAATATGCATCACGTACTTCCTCTATTGTTTTTGCAGCTCCTATTTTTTCATATACCTCATCTAATACTTTATATGTTTCATATTCACTTGAATTTTTTGATACCATATTTGATACATGTATTGCTTTTCCATGTTCATTATATTCTTGAGCTGTTTCCTTATCTATTTCTAAAAAAGTTTCATATACATTTTCAAAATACATTGCATCTCTTGTTTTATCTATTGTATTTTGATAATTTTTTCTTACTAAATCTTCGTCTCCACTTATTACTCCTGTTTCAACTAAAACCCCTTTTAATTCTGAATTTATTACTGTTTTATTAATAGTATATACAAACGCACACAATTCTTCTAATGTTACTTCTGTTCCTTCGAACTCTTTTTCTGCTTTTTTTAATATTTCTGCAAGTTCTTTTTCATCAATATATTTTATTGCTGTATATTTTTCTAATTCGCTTTCTTCTTTTGTTGTTTCTTCTGGTTTTGTTGTTAAAATTACTGTTTCTTCTGTAACTATTGATGTTGTTTTTTCTACTAATTCATCGTCTATACTTATTGCTTTTGTATTTTCTAATTCTTCCTTATTTTCTTTTGAAGATTTTGAAAATGCATTTGCACCTGCTATTAAAAATCCAAACACTGCTATACCTATAACTGAGTTTCTTATTAATTTCTTTTTTGATTTTTTGGATTTTTCATCATCATCTATATTAGAATTATTACTGCTTTCATCAACTATTATGGTATCCGCATTAGTATTGTCATTAACATTACTAGTATTAGAAACTTCATCAGTATTATTCTCAACCACGGAATCTGAATTAATAGAAGAATTGTTATCAGAAATATTTGTAGCTATATTATCTATAGTAACAGGATCAACGCTAGGAGCATCAGGTATTTTATAATCTGGTATAGTTACATTTTCAATATTTTCATAACCTGAATTATTATCATTTTGATTTTCCAAATTAACATGCTCAAATTTTTCAGTTTCATCAATTGACTCAACTGATGGCGTAGTGTTTTGATTACTATTAGTTTTTATATATCCATTTCTAATAAGATCTCCTAATGACATATTAATATTTTTATTATTTTTCATAAAATTTTCCCCCTTTAAATTTATGGCTTGTATGTTAACACATTATTATTAATTTGTCAAGTTTATTTAGCATTTATTATTAAATAATGTTACCATTAAACTTACTATATAATAATATTGTTAAATAATTAATTTTATACTAAATATATTCATCAAAAAAACAGCGATAAATCACTGTTTCAACTTATTTATTTAACATATTAAGTAAATTAATTTTAAACATATCTTTTTCAGAATGTTGTTTTGAAACCATAACACCCTTATAAGTAACTAATTCAGATTGATGTCCTTCTCCAAGTATTCCCTCTGGCATTAATGTATCCAAAACTATTGTTTTTTGATTTTCGTATACATGATATTTTAATTTTATATCTCCATGTACCTTAGAAAATAGCTCATCTGTTGGTAATTTTAGTTCATAAGTAACATAATGATCTTCATCATTAGTAAGTATAGATTCACCTAAAAGTTTTCCTTCTTTTAAGGAAGGATAAATTTCAAAATACAATTTTTTATATGCTAGCATATTATATTTTTTTAAAGATCTTTCCAATTTATGAAACTCATTTTCATTAATATACTCAAATACATATACATCTTTCATGGTATCCCTCCTATATTATAATAAAATTATAACATTGCCTATATTTAATTGTCAAATAAAATAAAAAGAAAAAGCACTTCGGTTTACACTCGAAATGCTTTAATTATTATTTTACTACTTTTTTATTTCCAGTTAATACATATCCTTTTTCTAGTAATGTTTTATCAGTTTTGCTTAAACTCCATTTTGTATCCTTAGTTCCAGATATGAATTCTCTTGTTTGATATCTATAATATGTATATGTTGTATATACAGGTACAGATTTAACACATTTTGTTCCACTTAACTTATAATCACTATCTGCACAGCTATATGTTACAGTTGGATTTACAATACTATATTCAGTTGTTGATACATTTCTATAACATGTTGATCCACTTAATGTATATCCTGATGGACATGATGGTGATGCTGTTGATGTAAAAGTTATTCCTAATGATACACATTTTCCAGTTGAAGAATCATATGATCCTGATGAACATGATGGTGTTGTAGTTGTTTTATATGTTGGTGAAACTGTTTCTGTTTTAGTAGCTGTTTTAGCGCTTCTTGTATATATTGCATATGTATATTTATTTGTTGTACAACCTGTTCCACAACTTACATTAAGTGATGAACCAAGAAGTGCATATTTAGTAGTATTACTTGATGTCTGTCTAGAACTATAAGTAGCTGTTCCTGTTCTAACCCAATCTGTATACTCACCTGTATTATATGAATAAGTACGAGTACATGTTGATCCACTTAATGTATATCCTGATGGACACACTGGTTCGCTAGTTGTTTTATATGTTGGTGTTGAATAAGATGTTGATGATTTTGTTGTTTTAGTACATTTTGATCCACTTAATGTATATCCTGATGGGCATGATAATGATGCAGTTTCTGTTCTACTTGAACTTACAGGTATATAACACTTACCAGATCTTAATTCACCTTGTGTACATGTTGTATTTACTTTAGCATCTTTATATACTAATTCTGTTCCTGTTTGAACAGTTGATTTTTTTGTTTCAACTCTTCTATAATCAGTTTGTGTGTAACTATTAAGTTCCCACTTTGACCAATCAGACCATTCTCCCCATTTACCATTTGTGATCTTTTCATATTCATATTGGTATTTTACAGTTGTTGTAGGTTTTACTGTAGTTGGTTTTTTTACAGGTTCTTTCTTTTCACAAACTCCTGATGGGCAATAATTATAACATCCTAGATAAACATCTATATAATCTGTTACATCAGAACATGATAACTTAACAGTTAATACATATTCTTTATCCTTTTTAGTAAGTTTTACATAAGATTCTGTTAAACTACAAGAATTATTATTTGTATCCTTCAAATCTAATACAAGTTTCTTTTCTTGCATTTCTCCTAATGTCATTGTAATTGAATCTCCAACTTTAGAAGGTAATCTATCAGTTGTAAAATAACTAATAGATGCTTCTTTCATTGTATCAAGATTTTGAGCATATATTTGATTATATAATGGTTGTAACTTATTTGTAAAAGTATCATCCACATAATTCTTTATATAACTCTTTGTTGGAAATAACCATAATAGTATAAATACTAATAATACCACAACTAATATCTGTAATATTAAGTCCTTAAATGAAAAATTATTCTTTCTTTCTTCGTACATATTTTTTCCCCCTTTAAATTTATGGCTTGTATAATATCACTTGTTTTATACTTTGTCAAGTTTTTTTTACTTTTTTAATAAATTATACAATTTCCCTCGGTTGTTGCGGTGTATAATACCACTTGTTTTATATTTTGTCAAGTTTTGTAGAAAAAAAATTTTAAACTTATTCAATAAGGTCTTTCTACTTATAATATGCGACTAAAAATAAAATATGAAAAAAAAGGAATAAAAATCTATTCCTTTAACTTATTAATATTTATTTTAACAATTGTGCAGCCTATATTATTAAAAGCAAGTTTATATTCAATTACATCTTTATTATTTTTTAAAACTTCATTAGTTACTTTTCTAAGTACCCCACTGCCATTTCCATGTATGATAATTAAAAACTCATTTCTTAAAATTTTATTATCCCTTATAAAATCATTAATGCATACTCTCGCTGTATCTGAATCAAATGCGTGCAAATCAAGACTAGGAAGATTTGATGTAAATATTATATCATCTATACTCATCTAATATTCTTTTAACCTTATCATAATCAGGTATAGATAATCTACCACCTATAATAGTTGTAGATATTGCTCCTGCTATATTAGATAATTTTATTATTTCATTAAACGGTAATTTTTTAGCTATACCATACGTAAATGCCCCATGAAATATATCACCTGCTCCTGTTGTATCAATAGCATCAACTGTCAAAGATTTCATTATGTTTATTTTATTATCTTCTTCATAAAGAGCTCCCATATTTTCAAGTGTCACTATTATTTTACCATTAAAATCATTTTTTAATTTTAAGTATATTTCTTTTATAATCTTAGTATCATTATAATCTATATCTATGCCTGTTATCTTTTCTGCAAATTCTTTAGAGCAAACAACATAATTTGACATTTTAGATAATTCGATTATTTCATCTGTCACTGTTCCTGCATCCATAATACTTATAGCATCGGGATATTTTTTTAAAAGTTTTTTTGACATTTCATACTCGTAACCATCCATTAAAATTATATCAGGTGTTATATTAATATCAATTTCACTCATTTTCATATCATTAGGTGTGCAACTTAAAATAGTTCTACTTCCATTACTTTTATTTGCAATAATTATACTACTAGTTGTTTTATAATCTCTCGATAGTTCTAAATAGGATGTATCAACATTAACACTTTCTAATTCACTTTTTATTTTTTTTCCATAATTATCTATACCGACAATCCCGGCAAAATACACCTGCATTCCCCATTTACCAAGCAAATATGAAGCATTTGCAGCAGAGCCACCACCGCATTGTACACGATCCTTTACTCTATTTTTAGTATTTTCTTTTATAAACTCGTCTACTGGAAATGTAATATCATATGTAGCATGTCCAATACATAATATTTTCATCAATTTCACCTTTTCTATTCTATAACTTAAATTATATATTAAAAAAAGATTCTAATCAATCTTTATTAATTAATTTTATCATTTATTATATACCTCTGCTTTGTTTGGAAAGCTATATATAAATCAACCTAGAGAATGAATTATATCACATCCAAATTAATCATAACATAATTTATGCATTAAAAATACCCAGTTATAAAAACTGAGTACTGAATGACTCAGGGCTTCATAAGTTTCCTGAGTACCAATCAATATAAATATGTCAGATATTAATTTTATTGTCAATTAAATTTTTCTGTTTTTGATAATTTTCTCAATTCTCAAAGTATCTAAAAATCTTAAAACATCATCTTTTGAAACGATTAATGCGAGTTAAAAAGAGTTCATAATCACTTTCTATTTGTTTACCTTTTCGAGGATACTTGCTTGTGCCACCGCCTAATATAAGAGGAAGTTTACCCAATTACATGTATCCTAACATCTTCATATATAATTCTGCATTGTATTAATTATAGCATATATTTAAACAAATAAAAACTAAGACATATTATTACATCTTAGTTATACCTTATATGTATATCTCCACTATTAATGGTTCTTTAAGATAAACTCTTGAAAGTTCATCATATTGTACTTCTGCCCAAGTATGCACTCCTGTAATTTCCATATATTCTATAATTAAGTAAGCATCTTCTCTTAATTCTCTACTTGTTTTGAACTTAAGAGTTTTTTTCTTACCATTTTCTCTATAACTATCCAAAGTATATTCATATTTCATATCATCAGAAGTATTTAATTCAACAATTTTAGTATTATCTATTTGAGTATAGTAAACAGTTTCTTTTATAAATAAGAAATAATATGCCACTGCACAAAGTGCAATAAATACTATAACTCCCATAACCATTGGTATTTTTTCTTTTATATCTTCCATTTTTAATTCTCCTATTCTATTTCAATATTTATTTTTCCAGAGTATTTGTCAGCATCTATTATCAAGTAATTACTTCCATCTTTAACATTAAAATCAAATTCATAATTACCATCCTCAGTTGCCAATACCTCTTCTTTTTCTTTTAATTTCATAAAGACTTTTAAATCGCCTTTGGAGTCTTCTATATTAAGAGTAATATGAATATTTTTTTCATCTCTTTCAATAGTTGTTCCTCCAAAAACTACTTCTTCGCCTTTAAAGTTTTTATAAGTCACTTTATATGTGCCTGTATAATGATCTTAGCCAAATTTTCTATCGCCTTTTAACTTAATATTATTAGTTAAAACTGTATCTCCTATTTTTTCATTAACACCTTTATAAAAATCTAAAATACCATCTTTAGAACATCCAGAACAAAGTGTTAATGTAATGAATATAGCAACTAATATTCCTATCTTTTTCACTTATTCCACCTTCCTTATAATTTAGAGATTTCTTCTTTAATTTTTTTAAGCAAATTTAAATTACCTTTATCTAAAAATATTCCATCTTGTTGTTCTACCATATATTGCAATTCGCTACTATCATTTCCTGTTAGCATAATAAATTTTGCATTATCATTATTGTTTCTTAAATTCTTTAAAATTGACAAACCATTATCATTTCCCATATTATAATCTGAAATAATTAAATCAAATTTTACATTATTTATTTTATCTATTGCCTCTTCTACACAAGAAGCAGTTATAATATTATTTTTTTTATCATTTAAAGAATAAGTCAGTATTTTAAGAAAAGATATGTCATCATCAACTAATAAAATCATCTTCATATTTATCATTCTTCTCCTTTATAGTATTTCTATATTTAACTTTAAATAGATTATCGTAAAACATTTCTTTGTTCTTAACAAGAATCAATATATTTGATAAGTAAAATAGCAATATACTTAATATAGTTACTATATAAAACCATGTTGTTTCAAAAATTTCCAAACTCATCGTTTCAGCAATAAGAGTAACGATAAATAGTAATATAAATAAACTACCAAAATAATAAGTAAATAAGAATATGATTCTTAATAATAACTTAATAAGTTTATACTTACCAAACTCTAATCTTACTCCCAAAAACTTACTACCCAATGTTTCACCTTTTTTGAAATATGGATACACCACATAATAAATAATAAATGTGATATATATTAAATAACTTATTCTAATAAATAAACTTACGAATAATGTTAGAAATGTATACAGAAATAAATCTAATGCAAATATTGTCACTCTTCTAAACCCTGATACTACCTCTCCATCTTTAAATGATTCTCTGTCTATCTCATCTCTCGTAGGTAGAAAATTATCAATTATCCCCATAAGAAAGTAGCCTAATGTTCCACCTAATGTATTCATGATTAAGTCATCAACATCAAATACTCTGTATGGATGAGGATAAAAGAAATATAATCCTGTTACTTGTGTTATTTCAAAAAATAATGATAATAAGAAACTAATTAATATTGTTTTCTTTAAATTACACTTAAAATAATATCTCAAATACATTCCAAAGGGAATTGTCATAAAAATATTAAATATTACAGTATAAAAGCATGGCTCTTTTAATGCTTTTATATATGTTGCAGGATTAGTTAATACAAGAGAAGATTCTTTTATAATATCACTTATAAATCCAAAAGGAATTAATCTTATCATATTAGGTTTATATACGACTTCACTTCTATTTGGAAGTGGAAGAATAACTAAAAAATATATAGTTATCATATATAAAATAAATGAATAAACAATTATAACTCTTAATAGATTTATTGATCCATATTTATGATATTGATGTAATATAAATGGTACTCCGAAAAGACAAGCAATTAAAGGAAACACTAAAATTGCAGTTTTTATTGAAATTAAATAACTCATTTTTAAGAAAGGATTAGTAAAACACTAATCCCTTTCTATTATTAAATGATGTATAAATTTTACTTGCATTATTAGTATCTCTCTTTGATTATATTTTTACTGCAATAATAAGTTATTAAGAAATACCCACCATAGATAAATACTATAAACACTGCTGTTAATATAATTGATGGTAATAATTGTTCATTACCAAATACTTCTAATATTTGCATAGCAAAGTTTATACCAAACACAGAGTGAACTATTGCTAGGATTAAAGGTAATATAAAAATGGTTCCAATCTGTCTAAATAAGACTTTGTTTAGCATATGTTCATCTGTACCGATTTTTCGCAAAACGATAAATCTTTCTTTGTTGTCGCTACTTTCGGATAATTCCTTTAAACCAATAATCGCGGCACTACTAATTAAGAAGATAACACCTAAATACAGACCAATAAATGTTACCATAGCTGTGAGGCCAATTGTTACTTCTTTTATACTTAGTTTTGTTGTGCCATCGGCTAAAATATACTCTTTGGAAAGCGGGTTTTTTGCTAAAGAATTAATTGTATCTTCAATTTTTCTAATCTCCTCTTTATCGGTTGTATTATAATTACCGATAATAGCATTTTGATATAGGTAATCTTCATCGACTACATTATCAGCTACTAGGATAATACCTATATTGATATGTTGACTAGACATTTCGACAAAACCATCTTTACATTCAGTATATTTTGGCTTTAATGTCCTACCAAATAAGTTAATCGATTCCTTATTCTCTAAAGCTATATTTCTTACTTCAACCATAGATTTAAAATCAGCTACAATCATGTATTCATTACTATTTAAAGAATATTCCTCATTTCCATAAAGTCTTGCTACTTTATTGTAATCGCTAATTTTCATGATTGGTTCCATTGTATCATAAGCTAAGAAAGGAAAACTTGTTCTAATAGTATCTAGTTTAGATCCTAGTGTATGATTCATAGTTAAATCTGGTGTTGCATAAGTATTAACTTCAATGTATTCATTAGAATAATCGTTAATATCAAAATTAAATACATTAAATATTTCTTTAACTCCTAAATTAGAATTTTTAATTTGAGTATCATTATATCCATAATTTCGATAAGTATCGTAGTATTTTTCCATATTCATTGTATTAGTGAATTCAAAATCTACTGGTGCTAATTCTTTTATGTTCGCATTCATTGAATTTTTCATTGTAAGACAAGCTGATAATAAACAAATAGTTACAAATAACATTAAACATATAATTGTAGTAGAAAATACAGTTGTGTTTATCTTGCTACTAAACTGTCTTAATGTAAAACTATTTAAGCCTTTATAATAGAACTTCTTTCTGCTTTGTGCTATTCGTAAGATTAATCCTGATAAAGACCAGAAGATAAAGAATGTAGAAACGCAGCCCATTATAATTGGTTTTATAATATCAGTTACTTCTTGCAAAGTAAGAAACTTTACTGTAACTATATAATAAGCATATCCTAATACAGCACTAGCTATAATAAAAATTAAAATACAAAGGATTGGATTTTTTAACTTTATGCTCTCTGATTTTTTAGCACCATGTAATAAATCAATTAATTTGCATTTACTTACACTATAAGTGTTAAATATCATTACAAATAAATACATAATACTAAAGTAAATTACTGTCTTTATACAAGCAGATGATGAGAATACAAAAGCAAATTTAGTTAAGTCTGCTTCAAACATATTAGCGACAATTAAACTCATAAATTGCGATAAAAGCACACCAACTCCAAGTCCTACAATTAATGATAGAATACCTATAAATAATGTTTCAAAGAATAGTATCATAGATATTTTTCGTTTACTCATTCCAAGTGTTAAATAAACACCAAATTCTTTATTTCTTCGCTTTATCAAAAATCTAGAAGCATATATAATTAAGAATCCTAAAATAAACGATACAAATACACTAACACTAGATAACATAGTCATCATCAGTTCAATTAACTCTTGTGTTGATGATGATACATCCATCATAACTGTTTGACTTTCTAGTGCATTAAACACATAAAATATTGCTACACCAAGAATTAGAGTAAAAAAGTAGATGGCATAGTCTTTCATACTTTTCTTGATGTTTTTTAGTGATAATTTAAAGAGCATCATTCAAATCTCCACCAAGTAAAGTAACAACATCTATAATCTTATCAAAAAATTCTTTACGAGTATCATTTCCTTTATGAATCTCTTTAAAAATTTTACCATCTTTGATAAAGATTACTCTTCTTGCGTAACTTGCTGTAAATGCATCATGTGTTACCATTAAAATGGTAGCTCCAAGTTCATCTAAGTAGTTAAATTTTTCAAGTAGCATTTTAGCAGATTTAGAATCCAATGCTCCTGTTGGTTCATCAGCAAGTATTAGTTTAGGATCTGTTACAATTGCCCTAGCTGATGCTACTCTTTGCTTTTGTCCCCCACTCATTTGATAAGGATATTTCTTTAAAACATCTTTAATATCTAGTTCTTCAGCAACTTTTTTTATTCTTCTATCAATTTCAGAAGAACTAACACTTTGAATAGATAAAGCAAGAGCAATATTTTCATAAGCAGTTAAAGTATCTAATAAATTAAAGTCTTGAAAGATAAATCCTAATTCTTCTCTTCTAAATTTATTAAGACTATTTCCTTTTAACTTTGTAATATCTTCCCCACCAACATAGATGTGTCCACTTGTTACCTTATCAATAGTTGATATAACATTTAAAAGAGTTGTTTTTCCACTACCTGAAGCACCCATGATAGCAACAAATTCGCCCTTTTGTACTTCAAATGATAAATTATCAATTGCTTTGGTAAGAGATGAACGACTACCATAGTATTTTTCAATTTTGTCAACTTTTAAAATATTTTCCATAAAATTTCTCCTTCCATCAACAATAATAAATCAAAAATATTATTTTGTCGTTCGTTTAATATTACAGAACATTACAATTTTGTAATGTTACTTTATAACTTCGTAATAATTATTTTTAGCAAAAGTGATATACACTCTTGTATAGTTGTTTTCCTCTGATTTAATATCTATTCTATGACCAAGTTTTTCACACATATTTTTAGAAATAAATAAACCCATTCCTGTTGATTTACCTTTTATTCTTCCGTTTTCTCCTGTAAATGTTTTATCAAATACTTGTTTTAAGTCAGATTCTTTTATTCCAATACCATTATCTTCAATTATAAGAGTTGTTTTATTCTTTTCATCGCACACCTGTATTTTAATATAAGAATCTTCAATGTCTTTCTTATACTTAATACTATTATTGATAATTTGCCCTAATATGAATTCTAACCATTTAGAATCAGTTAATACTTTCACATTAGTTATTGTGTTATCTACAATGTAATCAATCTTGTTTTCAAGCAAGTCATCCATGTTTTTAAGACCTACATTCTTTATTACTTTTGATAAACTAATTTCTTTAATAAGATAATCTTTTTCCGCATTTTCGCTTCGAGCATAGTACAATACTTGATCTACATAATCTTCCAACCTCTTTAACTGTACTTTTATTTTTTTATCAAATTTATCTTTATGATTATTACTAATAAGAATTAAAGCAGATAACGGAATTTTTACTTCATGTATCCACATTTCTATATAATCTTTAAAATCATGCCATTGTTCTTCTATTTTGTTTATATTTTCACTCATTGATTTATTAATTTCATAAAGAGCTTGAAATAATAACTCTCCCTCATAAAACTCTGGTTTCGTAAGAGTTTCTAATACTAAATAACTCTTATCTAGTGATTCAATATTAGCAAGCAAATTTGTATAAAACTTTCTCTTTCTAAAATAATCAATCAAGAAAAGGATTATAAATAAAATGATTAAAACGAAAATTGTGGCTAATATTACATCTTTATCTACTTTAAAAGCAAAAAATATAAGCAGTAAGATTACAAAAGTAAATAATGTTAATGTGATTGCATATAACTTATCTTTTAAATAACGCATAAACCTCATGATAGAATATACCCCATTCCTTTTCTAGTGTCGATTGCATCTTCATATCCAATACTTTTTAATTTAGCTCTTAATCTACTGATATTAACTGTTAAAGCATTATCATTGATAAATTCTTCATTATTCCATAAATCTGTCATTAGTTCATCACGAGTTACAATTTTATTTTGGTGATTTAGTAAGTAACTAAATATAATCATTTCATTTTTCGTAAGAATTATTTCTGTATCATTTCGTTTTATAATACCTTTACCTATATTAATACTTAAATCTTTATAGGTCATAATATTCGATTCAGCATTAACTCTTTTTAAAACAGCTCCTATTCTTAAAAGAAGAATATTTGGATTATATGGTTTAGTTATATAGTCATCTGCTCCATAAGTAATAGATAAGGCTTCATCAGTTTCTGAGTTTCTACTTGTAACCATAATAACAGGAATATTTGAGGTTTTCCTTAAACTTTGTAATAATGTTTCTCCATTCATATATGGTATATTTATATCAAGTAATATCAAATCTGGAAGACACTCTAATATTTCATTTATAGGATTCTTAAAATCTTTTAATACAAGAACTTTATAATTGTTGCTTTCCAATAATTCTGATAGTTCGTTACATATTGCTTCTTCATCTTCCACAATCATAATTTTCTTCATATATATCACCACATTTCTACCTATTATTATACCATGAATCTAGTGTATCTTTCCTTACAGTTTTGTAACATTTAAAAAAAGCAAATCATTATGATCTGCTCTATAAATTTAATTTTCATTTTTTAAACCAACACATTCCATTAGCATCATCTTGTATATAAGCACATTCTGGAACTTGCTTTAATACACAATATACATTTAGATAATCTGGAGATGGTGATACTAACCCAATCATTGCCATAGTCCACATAATCGAATTTAGTATTTGATTATTAGAAATCATAAATATTACTAACGGAACAATGCCTAGTATAATAGGTAGTAACTCCATTAATATAAATCTTCTTTTGCTAAGCGGTTCTTTGCATTTCATATAAAACATAAACTTTGACGGTATAAAGCCAATATAAACTTTAGCATCTTTTGGTTGTGGTAGTGCGTGTAATAACTCATGAATAAAACAAAATACTATTCCAAGTATAATTCCTACTGGAATAAAGGTTCTAACCATAGGAAAATCTCCCATCATCTTTTTCTTTACATATACTAATCCAAAACAAAGAAGCATAAATGGAATAGCAAATATCAAAGATACTACCATATTATTTTTAGGTATATTTAATATATTAGCATTCTTTGGTCTTTCATTCACTTCATCAAATATCGGATCATTCTCTTTTGTTAATCCTTTAAAAATAATATTTGGCATTTTTCTTTCCTCACTTTCAAATTGAATTGCTATTTATTTTTTATAATTAATGATTCATAATCATCCTTTAATCTTACTGTCTCTCTTTAACTTTCTAGCTTTTAAAATACGAATACCTACAATAATAATTCCTAATGCTATAATTACTGGATGCAACATATTGTAACCATTTATTTCATACTGCAAAGGCATTCCAAAAAGTTTTACATTATTATGTTCCAACAAATTCATAACCACCGAAAATGTATTACAGCCAATATGGGAAATTATGCTATATCCTATATTTCCTGTTTTCAAATAAATGATTGAAAATACTACTCCTGCACAAAAGCAAGGGATAATTACTTGTAATTGGTATCCGTGAAAAAGAGAGAAAATAATGCTACAAACAATTATTGATACATACTTATCAAATTTTTTATTCAAGAAATTCAATAGTCCATATCTACACATCAATTCTTCAAAAATAGGCGATATTAAAACTCCAAATATTATAATCAATACAGAATTTTGTATATTCCCAGAAGATTCAAGTGGTAATATTTTAGAAAATAATAGTGTTGGTATTATTTCTATAATACACTTACAAATGCAAATACTTAATAGCATATAGATCAGTGAGTGAATAATACTAAACTTTTCATTTTTTGAAACTGCAATTTTTTTCTTTTTACATATAATGCTATATAAATTGCACTACATATTATCCCTATGCTACCACTAAGACTATAAAATTCATCTTCTGTTATTGATAAACTGGTATGTTTGCAAATTAAATCTATTAGTAATTGAGAAATTCCCGTTCCTACAAATAGTATTACTAACATAAAAAATACTAATTTTACTAAATCTTTAAATGTATTTTTTTTCATATTCATCACTTCTTTTTTACTCACTATTAAATCTTATTTTTCTTTTCTAAAGAAACTAATTATCAATTTCCCAATAGTCCATCCTATTGTTAATGCTAGAGAATATAAATATATATTTCCTTCTATCCAACCAAATTTCATAAAAATAAATGAAATTAATAATGCTGATAAATAATATATAACTATATCCACAATTATATCTATTATCTTTTTTCTCATCATTTTACCTCACTTTCAAATTACAACTTTTTATTTTGATTCAAAAATACTTATTATTGATAAAATTAATCCCACTATTCCAATGCCTAGTGTTAATATTTTCATTCCTGTTGAACATATTGCAACAAAATTGCAAACAATATTAGACTAATTCCTACTCCTGATTTTTTCATAAATACCATCCTTTCAACAAATTAAAATTTATCTATTTGTGTCATTAATCCATGAAAAGAATTAAATCTGATTCTTCTTCAGTCCAAGATTTATTATAATCCCTATAATGCCAATGTTCTGCATTGTCAACTTTATTTTTTATTTTCCTTTTTACTTCAGTTAAAAATTCTATAATTTTGTCTAAATCTTCTTTTTTACAACTTAAAGTAACTTGACTTAGCTCCAAAATTTTTTCAAATTCTTCATCGTTTTTGTTGTATCCAAAAGCTTTCATTAATTTTACCTCCATTTCAAATTGTGATTTTACAGTTATCTTGTCGATTTCTTTTTTATATAGATGTTTTTAAATTTAATAATACTTGCTATAAAAAATACAATTCCTAATACTATAAATATAATTCCACATATTTTGTTTATTTTTTGATATGATAATATTCCAGTAAAAAAGATAAGCAATGTAACACCTAAAAATAACAGCAAT
This sequence comes from Clostridium sp., assembly GCA_023665725.1. GTDB lineage: Bacteria > Bacillota_I > Bacilli_A > RF39 > UBA660 > UMGS872. The sequence continues at coordinate 48,709 of JAMPDH010000005.1, forward strand.
ATGAAAATCATTAAAGGGTATCTTATCAATTTAGGCACTTTTTGATTTTTACTAATTTGTATTGTTCCATCTAGTATTAGTTCCACTACAAACTCAAATATAAATTCCATATTATCCTCCGAATCTATTATTTATTTTTATAATTGGAAATATTTATAAATAGTAAACTCAAGTTGCTAAAGCCAATAACCAACCATATCATAATATCATTATCTTTTTCAATAAATATACCATATAGGATAAACCCAATACATATTAATATTGCTATTAAAGATAATACTATGGATATTTTTACTAATGTTTTCTTTTCTTTCATTCAGTATCCCTCCCTTCAAATTACTAATTATTATCACTTATCATTTTCTTTTTAAAAATAACTACTGATAATATCAAAATACATATTGTATATATACAAAACACAATTATATTCTTAGAACTAATTACTTCTAAATTATTATTCATAATACCTTTTATTATCGTAACAGAGGATTCAAAAGGTAGATATTCACATACTTTAGAAAATCCATCTCCTAACAATTCTTTTGGAAAATACATTCCACTTGTAAAACATACTAGCTGAACAATAATACTTGATATTCCAGATGAGGCTTTTTCCGTAAAAATACTACCTATTATTATGCCTATCGCTATAAAGAGTATTGCAATTAGTATTGATACAAATGCACTCCAGATAATATTTATGCTAAAACTTAAGCCCATTATTATTGCAAGTATGTAAAACAATATATTTTGAATAATTATAATTGGTATAATTGATAACATATAGCCTAAAATATACTCGTATGATTTCATGGGACTTATTCCAAGTCTTATTAAAAGTGATGTAGTTCGATCTTTACTAATTAACATTGCTGTGAATAATGTTATAAAGGAAAACCCAAATACAATAATGCCTGGCGTAAAATTTTCTAATTTATAACTATCATTTGGTATATTGAATTGTTGGAATATAAATAGTAAAAATAATGGTAATAAACAAGCAAATATTATACTTAATGGATCTCTTATTAATTCTTTAAAATTTCTTTTAGCAAAATTAAGTGTTCTCATTGTATTTCACCACCTGTAGCAATAGTAACAAAAGCATCTTCAAAGTTTTTTGTTTTTGCTTTCTTTATCAATTCTTTACTTGTTCCTGTAAGAACTAATTTACCATTTGCCATAATTCCTATTCTGTCTGATAAACTTTCAGCTTCTTCCATATAATGAGTTGTTAGAATAATTGTAATACTTCCTTTTAATTTTTCTATAACTTGCCATAATTCTTTTCTAGCAATTACATCTAAACCAAGTGTTGGCTCATCTAAAAACAATATTTTAGGTTCATTGATTAAAGATAATGCTATTGATAATTTTCTTTGCCATCCTCCTGATAAAGTCTTTGCTTTTTGTTTTAAAACACTACTTAAATTAAACATTTTGATTAATTCTTGTATTTTTTTATTCTTATCTTTTATTTCATAAACACCTGCCATGAAATCCAAATTTTCTAATACTGAAAGATTTGGAGCTATTGCAGTTTCTTGTGGAGAAACATTTAATACTTCTTTTATCTTTTGTCTATCTTTAACAATGTCTAATCCATTTATTTTTATATCACCAGATGTTGGTAATATCAGTGTTGAAAGCATTTTTATTGTTGTTGTTTTTCCTGCTCCATTTGTTCCAAGTAATGCAAATAGTTCACCTTCATTTATCTTTAGATTTATAGCATTTACAGCAGTCTTATCTTTAAACTTTTTTGTTAGATTCTTAGTTTCAATAGCAAACATATTATTTTTCACCCTTTGGAAGTATTTTATCAGTCAAATCTTCAATTACATCTGCTTTTACAAGTGCGATTCCTCTTTCTTTATCACAAAGAACAATTATTGAATCACCAGATTTTATATTAAACATATCCCTTGCCTCTTTTGGAATTACTATTTGTCCTTTTTCTCCCACTTTACTTATTCCTACAAATTTATCTTTTTCCATATTTACCTCCGTATGTCTTGTTATACTTTTCATACTTATTATACTTTACGTGCATAAAAAAAGCAATAGATTTTCCTAAATATCTATTACTTTAATTAAATATATAAAAATGTAGTTTAAATTACTTGTTTACTTCTTGTTCTAAATCTCTCATATATCTTTTTTGCATACTTTTCAAATAAGGTTTAGCAAGTATTTTCATAATGAGATTATTTGTTTCTATTTCTTCTGTAAAATCCAATAATACATTTCCATTATCTAATTTTTTAAATATCCCTATCCATTTACCTTTAATATTTGCATTTTCTATATCAAATTTGTATTCTTTTAGTTTTTTCTTTGATGTTATTGTAAAATAGGTAGGATAATTATTTGTGGTAAATTCTATAAAATTGCTATCATCTATTATCTCAATTTTAGATAGATCACTTCTCCAAGCATATTTTGTATTATCAGTAATAACATCCCATAACTTTTCTATATTACAATTAAATTCTTTTTTTATATTTGATTTTACCATACACACACTCCTAAATTGTAATTTATTCACAAATTCCATTGTTATTTATAAAATACTGTTCTATCTTATAAATACTATCTTCCGTTGTGTTAGAATCAACAATATCTTTTAAGTCTTTATTTATCTCGTTAGAACAGTTATTACATACATAAAAATTATCTGTTCCAAATTCAATAGCATATTTTTGATTATTTAAGGAACATGACATTTCAACAGTCTCTACAGAAAAATTTTCTTGATTTGTTCTTAAAACAGTAAATAAAATTAAACTTATTATGTCTATTACTAAAAAGATAAGAAAGAGTATCCCAATTGCTTTTAATATTTTTATAATAATACCTGCTAATTTTTCCGTATTACTAACTTTAGTTTCTAATATACCTCTAATATCATTATCTAATAGTTCGTCAACACTAATATTAAGTGCTTTAGATAATAACTTTAACTGTTCTGGATTAGGTGTGGTTTCTCCTAATTCCCAATTTGAAATAGTTTGCCTTGTAACATTAACCTTTTCTCCTAATTGTTCCTGTGAAAGATTTTTTTTCTTTCTTAATTTTAAAATATTCTCTCCTAACATTTTATTTTCTCCTTTCATAAACAATTATAGATATTTGATGTTTACAAGTCTACCAAAGGGCTTTGGAACTTTGTCAAAGACTTTTAACAATTATCAAATTATAAATTTTTAAAACAAAATAAATATTGCTACTATGAATATAAATATTGCCACAAATAATGAATAGTATGCAGTCTTTTTGTTAGAATTCCAATTTTCTATTGTTTGAATTAACATTAAAACTCCTAATAGTGGTTCAAAAATATTGATTGCTTTATCCCATATATCAAATATTTGTAGAAATGATAGTATTATTACTGAGGCTGAAATAATAAAGCCAACTATTGTTAAGATTTTCATAAATAATGTTTTTTGCTCCCAATTTTCAATTTTAAAATCTTTAATTGCCATTTTAATCACACTCCTAAATTGTAATTTGTTACACACTTTAAAAATTAAACCATTTAATGTTTTCGTATTCTTTTGGTATATTACTATAATCAAACCATCCTAAATTTTTAATAAATTTTATTGCATCATTTCCATATTTTTGTTGTAGAAATTTTACAAATAACTGTTCATCATAACAAGTTGTTTTCTTCCACTTGAAAAATTGCTCAATCAAATTATCAAAATCATATAATATTTTCTTATCAACTTCATATAGCATAATATCGCCATCTGCACTTAACATTAATTTTTCCATAATACTTATCTCACTTTCAAATTGTAATTTGAATTATTGTAAATAGTTATAGCATTGTTAATCCTAAACTAATCATTATTATATACATTATCGTTTTTGGTATCATAAGCATTCCTATTTTAGGGTTTTCTTTAGCAAACAATGTAACAGGAATATAAAATACAAAACTTAATATGATACATATTGCCATAGTTATTCCAAATGTTCCACCTGATATTAGAAATAAAATTACTTCAATTCCACCAGTAATAGCAAATAGAACATTTCTACATAAAGATAATTTTTTATTACCATTCTTAAACCAATTATTTTGTGGCAATAAACATATTATAATTCTCATTAATGCTGTACTCCAAATAAGTATAGGGATAATACTATGGACTGTTTTATCATAATTCATTTTCCAAATATAAAATAAAAGTATATAAAATATTGTCATAGAAATGGAAGTGACTACTAAACCAAGATTCATCCACCATTTTACTTTTTTTGATTCACCTTTTATATTTTTTATTACTCTTGGAATCAAATGAAAAGAATCACCAAATCCCAGAATTAAAGTCATAATACCATAAAGTAAGAATAATTCTCGTGAACTGTTTTTCAAAAATATTATTCCTGCTATTAAATCAAATAATAAATAACCTATAACAAATACAGATTCACCTATACGCATTCCAATTTTTCCTTTAGACATAGTAATAATTCCTTTCTTTAAGCAATAAAACTTTTGGCAAAATCTTCTGCCTTTTTTAGTTCTTCATCTGTTGGCTTATTTTTAGCATAAAAATATTCTTCTTCTACTTTAATACCTTTATCTGTTAATTCCTTTTTTAATAGTTCTATTGAATGCTTTGAAATCCAAGAAGTTGAAAATACTACTGCTTTGTTAATATTTTCAGGATTTAGATTTGCTATATATTTTTTTAATTTATTATCTAAACCATACATATATAACGCACCACCTATAAATAAACAATCAACTTTTTCATTGATTAATGCTCCGATTTTGTCAATTGAAACAGCGTCTGTATTAACTCCTTTAGCAATTGCCTGTGCTAAAGATTTTGTGTTTCCACTTCTTGAATAATATCTTACTTGAATATTCATATATTTTCCTCCTCTACTCGATAAATTACTATTTATCTCTTTGTTTCACTCAATATTATACCACGAAAAAAAGCTAATTTCCTATGTTGGATAATTAACTTTATCACTTATCATTTATCATTTAACTTTTATCATCTACTATATTAATAGAAACAATTTTGTTAAGTCTATAATAATATTGTTCTTTTTTATTCTTTTTATTCGTAGTTTCAATTACTATCCAAGTATCATTAAAACATTTTAATACTCCTTCAGTAGCACTACCAAAAGCTATAACTAATTCGTCGCTTGTTTCAATATTTATTTTTTTACCTACTAATTCTTGCAAAGATGGAAATTTATTTTTATTTTCTTTAAATTGTTTATTTATTATCTTGTCTAGCTTAGAGGAAAGCCCACAATATGTTCCAACTATTGCTAGAATAATCAACCATGTATAATCCATAATTAATCTTCCTCCACAACTTTAATTGAAGTTATCATATCAGCATCAATTAATTTAATACATTTTTCTTTCTTTTTTTGATATTCAATTTTTATAAAATCTCTATTTATATCCATCACCTTTACAGGTTTATCACCATTTAGATAAATATCAAAAAAATCCTCTGAAATAGTAAGATAACAAGTTTTACCAATTAAGTTATTAAATACATCATCTTTTATGTTATTGCTACATAAAATTTCTAAATTATTATTAGCAAGTTCATCTAAACTGATTTTTAAATATTTTGATAATAACTTTGCTTGATTCAAATCTGGATAAGTTACACCACTTTCCCAATTTGCTAATGTTTGCCTAGAAACTCCAACCTTTTCTGCTAGTTTTTCTTGAGTTAGATTAAATTTTTTTCGTAGTTCACTTATTTTTTCACCAATATTCAATTTTCATCACCCATAAACATTTTATTATTTTCTCTGCACATAATAAAGAAAATTTATTTAACATTTTGTAAAAATAATTTAACAAAAGCAAGATAATTAACTTTTAATTGTTAAATTACTATCTATCTCGCTTTAATTATATCAAAAATATGCTATCTTTTATAGACAATCTACTTAATTAAATATCTTTTCTTTTTAATAAAATATGAGCATGAGGATACCTAATTCCTTCTTTTGTTATTTGTTTTCCATGAACCACTCCAATACATATTTCAAAATCTTTATTTTGACTTATTATTTCATCTGTTATACTTTGTAAAAATATTGCCAATTCATGACTAGGATTATCAAAAATAGCATCAACCTCTTCTATATGTTCTTCATTTATAAATTCAATATTTTGACAAACATATAAAGTATCATCAAATACATAATGATTCCATTTCTTAGAAATCTCCTCTCTATCTTTTTCATCATTGTTGAAAATTTTAAAGTTTTTTTTATTCATTGGTTCATAGAAGATAAAGTTTTTTGACATATCACTTTTCATATAGTCTGCACCTTTTTTATTTTGTATTAAATATCTAGTAAAACCTTTATATGGAGTAGTTATTTCCATTGCTTCAGTAAAAAACATACTACTATTTAATAAATCAATATTTATTATAATTAATCTCTCCTTTTCTATATTCTTTTAAGTCTTTTGTATAATGGCTTAACTAATAATCATAATCAATTTCTATATCATTATCTTCTTTAAACCACCCTGTTTCTTCATCCCACTCTATTTCTTGATTTTTTAGTTTATCAATATTATTTAATACTGCTGATTTAAAGTAACCAAATTTATTCTCTATTTTTTCCCCATCTTCATCACAAAAATCATGTTCTACTACTCTAGGTATAATATAGTGATTTATTGCTATCAAATCTTTGAAATCATACTTATCTAACAAATTATCAAATAAATCATCATAATAAAAGATTTGAATATCCTCTTTTTCAATAAATCCCCTATTCACTAAATCTATTGTCAAAGGATTATGATCTTCAACAAAAAAAGTCGATTTGGTTTTATCGGCTTTATCAATTTGTTCTTCAGTATTTGTTTTATTAGTATTTATTTGGGTATCATTTTCCACCAGTGGAACATCCACAGGTGGATTTTGTACCTCTGGATTATCTTTATTCTTTTCTAATTCTATTGGTTGCTCATAAATTAAATAATTATATTCAAAATAGCCTTTTTCACCTCTTACCTTTTCAATGACTAAATAACCGTACTCCTTTAATTCTTTTAATGTGGATTTAATTGCTCGTTCTTGTTCCTTGCAAACAGCACATAATCCATTTAGTGAGTAATCCCAGTTTTCTGGAAGACTCAACATGAAAGACAATAAACCTTTAGCTTTAAGACTTAAATTTTTATCACGCAAATGATAATTAGACATTACTGTGTAATTCTTTGTTTTTTCTATTTTAAATACCATGTTTATCACCCTTTCTTCTTTCAAATAAAAAAGACATATTTCTATGCTCTTTTCTATACTTTTAAATTATTTATATCAATATCGTTCATTTTTTCTTTATTTAACTCATTATAACTCTTTATTGCCTCTATTATGTATTGTTCTATATACCTTTTATCTCTTTTTAACAATTCACATGGTAATACAGATTCTATTTTATCTTTATTAAAAGATATTTGTTCATTTTGATTACCTTTATTTTGAGATAGAATTTTTTCTAATGAATTATAATTTAATAATTTATTTTTACTAAGTTCTCTTATTTTAATAGCTTGAGCATGACTAGGAGTTAAATCTTCGTATGTTATTGAAGCATAAACTAAGTTTTGCTCATCTTTGTTCAAATACGATAATTCTACAGCAGGCTTTATTCCCATAGTTAGATAAGTCCTTTTGTCGTATTTAATAGTATTATCTACCAAATCTAATAATTCTGGTATTAATTTAGTCAGCCTTATATACTTTTTTACTGTAGATGCTGATTCTCCATGTTGTTTGCCGATTTTTTCACTAGATAACTTCGGTTCCTCGGTGTCCGAAGTTGTTTTTCCTTGATGCTTAATAGCATCCATTTTCATTTTATATGCAAATGCTTTTTCTGATGGTAATATTTTTTCTCTATATATATTTGAATCTACCATATACACTATTGCTTCATCATCATTAAGATCTTTTACATAAGCGTCTGCTTCTTCTATTCCAATTAATTCAAGAGCTAATTTTCTTCTATGTCCTGAAATCATCTCATATTTATCATTATCTTTTTTTCTCACAATTAAAGGATTGAGTAAACCATTCTCTTTGATGCTTTGAGTAAGTTCCCTTAAAGAATCATCATTATTTACTAAAAAAGGATGATTTTTAAAAGAATCTATATCTTTAATTTTTATTTTGATTAAATTGCTATTCATAATCAACTTCTCCTTTAATTGTGAAATTTAATTTCCATTCAATATAATCCTCGTAAGATATTTCTCTCCGTTTTCTTTTAATCCTCATTGTATTCCATTCATCTAAGCATCTTTTGAGGATTAAAATCTTTTTGTCATTTATATTAGGAATATTAGATAAATCTATATAATAATTTGGTATTAATTCTTCTAACCACATTAAAGTATAAATTATATCTATTGGTTCTTTATATTCATACTTTTTGATAGAATTAATATTTACATTTAAGATTTGAGCTATTTCTAATGTTCTATCTTCTTTCGGATTTCTATCTCCTTTCTCATACCTAGTCATTGTTCTTCTTTTACATTCTCCAGTCAATCCTAACTTATCCGATACATCATCCTGTGTCATTAATCTAAATTGTCTTGCAAAAGCAATACGAGATCCTTGAGATAAATCTCTTAATTTTGGTTTTGTGTACATTAATCGCATTTTTATTACCTCCAATTTCTTGTCGTACATTATATAAAAAAGACTAAGATATACGACATAATAGTCATCTTAGTCTTAAATTTATATATAAATGTCAACAAATATTGGCTTCTTTAAACTTACATACTTACATTCAGGTACTCTATCTGAATACCTTAATACATCATCTTTTGTAATGATTATGCGGGTTAAGAACAATTCAATATCTTGATTTAATCCTGCTTCCCGAGTTTGATTGCGGCTTGTGCTGCTGCTAAACGAGCCGATGGAACTCTAAATGGAGAACAAGATACATAATCAAGTCCTATTCTATGGCAAAAATCTATACTTGATGTTTCTCCACCATGTTCGCCACATATTCCAAGTTCTATATTAGGTTTTACATCTTTTGCTTTTCTTGTAGCATAAAATAATAATTTACCTACACCCTTTTGATCTATTTTAGCAAATGGATCTTGTTCAAAAATATTGTTTTTATAATAATCATTTAAAAATTTACCAGCATCATCTCTTGAAAAACCAAATGTAAGTTGCGTTAAATCATTCGTTCCGAATGAGAAAAATTCTGATTCTTGCGCTAATTCATCAGCATATAAAGCAGCACGTGGTGTTTCTATCATTATTCCAACATAATATTTTATATTTACTTTTTCCTCTTTTATAATAGAGTCTGCTGTTTCACAAACTATTTTTTTTACATATTTTAATTCTTCAATGTCAACTATAAGAGGTATCATTATTTCAGGGGATACAATTATTCCTTTTTTACTTACATTAATTGCTGCTTCAATTACAGCTCTTGTTTGCATTTTAGCAATTTCAGGATAAGTTACTGATAAACGACAACCTCTATGTCCCATCATAGGATTAAATTCTTTTAATGAATTAACTCTTTCCTTTAAACTTTCAAAACTCATCTCTAAATCATGAGCTAAAGCTTTAATTTCTTCATCTGTATGAGGTAAAAATTCATGCAAAGGTGGATCTAAATACCTAATTATTACAGGATAACCTTGCATTGCTTCAAATAAAGCTTCAAAATCATTTCTTTGATAAGGTAAGATTTTAAGAAGTGCAATTTCTCTTTGTTCCTTAGTCTCCGCAACTATCATTTTTCTAAAATTAAATATTCTTTCCTCATCAAAGAACATATGCTCTGTACGACAAAGGCCAATTCCTTCAGCCCCAAATTTACGTGATTGCTCTGCATCTTTTGGAGTATCTGCATTTGTTCTTATTTTTAATCTTCTGGTCTCATCTGCCCATGACATAAATGTTTCAAAATCCCCACTTATTTCAGGTTCTATAGTTTTTATTTTTTCACCATATACATATCCTGTTGTTCCATCTAAAGATAAATAATCTCCTTCTTTATATATAGTACCATCACTTGCTGTTAATATTTTCCTTTCCTCATCTATTTTTAGTTCTCCACATCCACAAATACAACATCTTCCCATTCCACGAGCAACAACAGCCGCATGACTTGTCATACCACCACGTATGGTTAATACTCCATTTGCATCATTCATTCCTTGTATATCTTCTGGAGAAGTTTCTAGACGAATAAGTAACGTTTCCTCTCCTCTTTGTTTAGCTTTAGTTACATCTTCAGCATTAAAGTATATTTTTCCAGTTCCTGCCCCTGGAGAAGCTGCAAGACCTTTAGCAATTACTTTATTATTTTTTAAACTTTCTATATCAAAATTAGGATGTAATAACTGTTCTAATTGCTTTGGTTCAACTCTAAGCAAAGCCTCTTCTTTGGTAATCATACCTTCGTTATATAAGTCAACTGCTATTTTTAAAGCGGCTTGTGCAGTACGCTTACCATTTCTTGTTTGAAGCATATAAAGACGTCCAGATTCTATAGTAAATTCCATATCTTGCATATCTTTATAATGAGTTTCTAACTTTTTGGCAATATTTGCAAACTCATTATATATATCAGGCATAACATCTTCTAATGTAGAAATTGATTTTGGCGTACGAATTCCTGCAACAACATCTTCTCCTTGAGCATTAATTAAATATTCACCATATAATTTATTCTCTCCTGTTGCTGGATTTCTTGTAAATGCAACTCCAGTTCCTGATGTTTCACCTTTATTACCATATACCATTTCCTGCACATTAACTGCAGTTCCCCAACTACTTGGTATATCATTCATTTTTCTATAAATATTTGCTCTTTCATTATTCCAAGACCTAAATACTGCTGTAACAGCTTCAATTAATTGAACTTTAGGATCTTGTGGGAAATCTTCGCCTGAAATGTTTTTATAAATTTCTTTAAATTTCATTGCGATATTATACATATCCTCAGAATCTAAATCTGTATCATATATTAGACTTTTTTCATTTTTAAAATCATCTAATGCTTTTTCAAAAGAGGATTTTGGATAGCCCTTCACTACATCTGCAAACATTTGAATAAGTCTTCTATAAGAGTCATATGCAAACCTTTTATTATTAGTTGAAATTGCAAAACCTTCTGTAACTATATCATTTAAACCAAGATTTAGTATTGTATCCATCATTCCCGGCATCGAAGCACGTGCACCACTTCTTACAGAAACAAGCAATGGATTACTAGAATCTCCCATTTTTTTACCTGTTAAGTTTTCTAAATTATTTATATGTTCAAAAATTTCATTTTCTAGATCTACACTTATAGTTTGATTATCATCATAATACTTATTACATGCTTCAGTTGTGATTGTAAATCCTTGAGGTACAGGAAGTCCAATACTTGTCATTTCAGCAAGATTAGCGCCCTTTCCCCCTAATAGATTTCGCATATCCTTATTTCCTTCTTTAAAGTCATAAACAAACTTCATTGTTATCATCCTCTCTTTATTCTTTATTTATTATAACAAATACATAAGTTTTAAACAATAATTTGATAAAGGTTTTGAAAATCTTTTAATAGTTTTATCATATTTATCTCCTTGCTCTTGGATGAGCATTTAAATAAACTTGTCTTAATCTTTCATTTGATATATGAGTATATATTGATGTTGTTGATAAGCTATCATGTCCTAGAAGTTCTTTTACACTCATAAGATCTGCTCCACTATCAAGTAAATGTGTTGCAAAGGTATGTCTTAATGTATGTGGTGATATATTATATTTTAAAGAACTCTCTTTTAGGACATTTTCAACAATCAATTGTATTCCCCTCACACTTAATTTTGTACCATTTTTATTAATCAATAAATATTCTATATTATTTTTGTTTAACTCGCATCTAGATGATTTTATGTAATCATTTAATAAATTTAAACAAATATCTCCAAATAAGACAATTCTTTCTTTAGAACCCTTTCCTAAAATTTTTATTTGTCTTTCTTTAAAATCAATATCGCTCACTTTTATATTAGATAACTCACTAACCCTTATACCTGTTGAATATAGAAGTTCTAATATAGTAGCATTTCTAAGACCTAAAGTTGTAGATTTATCCGGAGTATTTAAAAGTAGATCTATATCTTTATAATTTAAATATTTGGGAAGTTTATGTTCAACTTTTGGATTAGATACTAAAACAACAGGGTTATCTTTAATAATATTTTCCTTTTGTAAATACTTAAATAATTTTCTCAAACTACTTATATGTCTACACATTGATTTACTAGAATACTTCTTTTCATATAAAAAATTCAAATATCTTCTTATAAATTGATAGTCAATGTTTTTAAAATCATTTATTTTATTTTGTTTACAAAATTCTATAAACTGATCTATATCTTTTTTATAATTATTAACTGTATGAATAGAATAATTTTTTTCATATTCCAAGTATTCATAAAAATCCATCTTTATTTTATCCATATTTTATCACTATACATATTATAATAAAAATAAATTTTTATGTAAAGAAAAAGATAGCACTATCTCCTATGTCTATAATAGCTATCTTCAGGATCTAATTTTTTTAAATCAATATCACAATCTGTTTCAAAACTATCTGGATTATTGTCTATATAATTTCTCGTTACACCATTAGAATAATAATAATCTTGATTATATTCACTATCTTCATTTATATAATCATCAGATATTATAGATTGAAAGCTTATCTTACCACTTAGATTATTTTTATATAATTTATTTTTCTTTAATAATGTTCTATTTTTATATCTATTAACCAAAGTATTTAATGATTCCATTTCTTTTCCTGTAGAAATCATTTTAGAATATAAAGAATTATATATCTTAAACACTTCCCTAATAGTAGAAAAATATTTAGGTGATTTTATTAGATTTTCTTTATATTTTTTTAAAACCTTTCTATATAAAGGTTTACCATAACTTTTATAAAATGTAAAAATTTTACTATCATATTCACTTAGCTGATATATACTTGATGCTTCTTCGCTTACCCTATTTTTAATTTCGTAATAACTTCTAACAGATAACATCTTCATTAGTTCTTTATTTTCTATTAAATCATTAAATAAATCTATATGATAACTATATAAAACCATTTTTCTTTCATTAGAAGGAATTCTATTGTTATCAGTTATTGTATATAGTGTTATATCACCAGTTTCTCTTCTCCCATTTTGTTCGATACTATTAATATAATTTTCGTTTTCTATTCTAAATAAAGATATCTCATTTTTATAATACTCTCTTATTTCATTAGAATTATTAAATTTTGTTGTAAATTTATCCAATTCTTCTAACTCATCTGTTTTTAAAGTTTTAGAAATATTACAGTTTTTATCAAATGCATATGATAAATAATACTTTCCCATACTATCATCCTTACTCCATATAATCGCAATTAGAACATTTTATTTTTTTATTTTTTTCTAACAACATATTACCACAATTTGGACATTTTTTCCCTATAGGTTTATCCCAATAAGCAGTACTACATTTTGGATAGTTATTACATCCATAGAATACTTTACCTTTTCTACTTTTCTTTTCTACTATTTTTCCGTCACAATTTGGGCAATCAATTATTTCTATAATCGTTTTTTCATCTTGTTTTATATATTTACAACTTGGGAAATTACTGCAAGCTATAAACTTACCATATCTACCGTCTCTATATACTAATGGATTTCCACATTCTGGACACATTTCCCCAGTAGGTTCTGCCTCTTTTTTAGGAAGTTTGTCAAATGCATCTTTAACATTTGCCTCAAAATCACTATAAAACTCTTTTAAAGTTTCATGCCATACTAATTTCCCCTCTGCTATTTCATCTAATTCATCTTCCATCTTTGCAGTATATTCAACATTAATTAGATTGCTAAAACATTCCTGTAACTTATCTGTTACCTCTATTCCTATTTCAGTTGGTTCAAATTTTTTTTCAACTACAGTTACATATCCTCTTGTTTTAATATTATCTATTGTTTTAGCATAGGTACTAGGTCTACCTATTCCTAACTCTTCCATTTCCTTAATAAGTTTAGCCTCGGTAAACCTTGCAGGTGGTTGCGTAAAATGTTGCTTCTTTTCTATATCATCAGATGTAATTATATCATTTTTTGTCATATCTGGAAGTATAGTATCAGCTGTATCTTCATATTCACTATAAACTTTTAAATAGCCATCAAAGGTAAGTTCTTGGGCAGTTGCTTTAAATTTGTAATCATTATTTTCTAAGGTTAAAGTTGTAGCAATAGTTTTAGCATCACTCATAAGACTTGCTAAAGTTCTAAAATAAATCATTTTATATAATTTATATTCATCGTTTGTTAAATACGCTTTTACACTAATAGGAGTTCTATCTATACTTGTAGGTCTTATTGACTCATGAGCATCTTGAACATTTTCTGTTTTATTACTCTTTTTTACATATCCTATATAATTTTCTCCATAATTATTTTTAATATACCCGAATGCCTGGCTAACAAATAAATCTGAAAGTCTTACAGCATCTGTACGCATATAAGTTATGAGTCCAACCGTTTCATTTTCTAACTCTATCCCTTCATACAGTTTTTGAGCGATACTCATAGTTTTTTTAGCACTCATTCCTAATTTATTTGAAGCGTCTTGTTGTAAAGTACTTGTGGTATAAGGAAACTTAGATTTTTTACTTTTAGATTTTTTATCCATTTCTAATACTTTAAATTCTTTACTTAGCGAATTCAAAACTTTATCCGCATCATTTTCTGTTTTGATTTCTATTTCCTTATCTTTGTATAAGAAAAGTTCTGCTGTAAAATCATTAAATATTGCATCAATTGTCCAATATTCTTCTTGATTAAATATAGCTATTTCTCTTTCTCTATCAACTATTAATTTTAAAGCTACACTTTGTACACGTCCTGCACTTGTACCTGATGTTTTAGATTGTATAAGTTTACTTAATCTAAATCCTATTATTCTATCAAGTATTCTTCTAGTTTCCTGGCTATTAACTAAATCATAATCTATTTTTCTAGGTGATTTAAGTGAATCGATTATCACTGGCTTTGTAATCTCATTAAATACAATTCTATCATAGTCTTTATCACTAAGCTCTAGTACATCATATAAATGCCACGCAATTGCTTCACCCTCACGGTCTGGGTCAGTTGCTATATATACATGACTTGATTCTTTTGCTGCTTTTTTTAAAAAATCGATATCTTTCTTTTTACCTTTTATAGTAACATAATCTGGTTTAAAATTATTCTCAATATCTACTCCTAATCCATATTTACCCTTGGTAGATAAATCTCTTACATGACCTTTACTTGATAAAACAGTATAATCTTTTCCTAAATATTTTTCTATAGTTTTAGATTTAC
This sequence comes from Clostridium sp., assembly GCA_023665725.1. GTDB lineage: Bacteria > Bacillota_I > Bacilli_A > RF39 > UBA660 > UMGS872. Next base: position 64,163 of record JAMPDH010000005.1, read on the forward strand.
TAGGTGATTCAACTATTACTAAATTCTTGCTCATAACTTATCCCCTTTGTTAAATTAATTTATACACTATTAAATATAAAATGTCAAGTTACTTTATCTTGCCACACATGCTTCCCCATGAATCAACTTGTTCGTTATTTTTATAAATTCTTAAAATTTCACAATTATTAGGACATCTCCCACATTCTACTGCACGAGTATCAAATTTAATATCTTTAATATCTAAATCATATACAATGTCTTTACTAGATTTTTTAGCCATATTTGCAATTCCAATTGCCCCCATAAGATGTGAATTATTATCTACAATAACATCCTCATTTAAAATTTCTTTAAAATATTTTAAAACGCCTTTATTTTTACTTACCCCACCCTGAAATACAATAGGACCTTTTATTTTCTTACCTTTTCCAACATTATTTAAATAATTTACAACAATACTTTTACATAATCCTGCAATTATATCTTCCTTACTATAACCAACCTGTGCTTTATGAATAAGATCAGATTCAGCAAATACGGTGCACCTAGCTGCAATTTTAGCAGGAGTTTTGGATTTTAGAGCAATACTACCAAATTCTTCTATTGGTATACCAAGTCTTTTAGCTTGACTGGATAAAAATGAACCAGTTCCTGCTGCACATAATGTATTCATAGCATAATCTACTATGATTCCATCTCTTAATATTATTATTTTAGAATCTTGACCTCCTATTTCTAATATTGTTTTAGCATCAGGGTAAGTCATGAGTGTTCCAACTGCATGAGCGGTTATTTCATTTTTAATAACATTTGCATTTAACATAAGTCCGATTAATTTTCTCGCACTTCCAGTTGTTCCTATGCCATATATTTTATAATTACTTGGAAGATCTTTTTTTAAAATATCAATAAGTTTTTTTACTGCCTCTACAGGATTTCCTTCCGTCCATATGTAAGATGAGGCAATTATATTATTAGATTCATCTATAATTACACCTTTTGTGGATATTGAACCTATATCAATCCCTAAATAACTTTTCATCGCGTTTCCTCATTTCTATCATTTCATAAAAGGCTTCTAATCTAGTCTTTATTCCAACTTCACTAGTATTTGAATCAAAACTAAAAAATATAACTGGTACATCATATTTATTACAAACTTTTTCTATTATACTCATTGCTCCAATTTCTGGAGTACAAAAAGATGATTTTATATGAATTATACCATCAATTCCTTTTCCACATAACTCTTTTGCACGAGCTATATTATCATGAGCATCAGCACCCATTTTATATTTAATAAAATCTTTTGCTTTTTTTAAATATTTTTTTTCACATTTGCTTTTTTCAAATAGCAAATAATGTGCATTAGTAAACCTTGTTATTTCTATTCCAAATGTAGCAAGTTCTTTTTCCAGGAAATAATTTGCAAATGGTTCCATAACAGTATACAATTCACCTATTACACCAACACGTAAAACATCTTTCTTATCTACTTTAATACTTTTTATTAATTTAAAATATTTTTTATATATTTTTCTTAAACTTCTATATGATTTTACATTACTAAATTTTGATAACATCTCCTTATTTAATCTTTCAAAATTCCCTTTATTTACCTCAAACCCTATATTTTTTCTTATATAATTATCTACTATATCCATATATTTAATCATTTTAACTGTTATAAATAAATAATATATAGCTTTAATTATATTAAATTTTTTATCCACTTTTTTTAGTGATTTATATATTTTTTTTAAATCTGTCCTACCTCCTGTTACGAAATTTATATATGTAAATTTATATCCTAAGCCTTTTAGGATTTCTTCTTGTAATTCACTGTAATAACCATATCTACAACCGCCTCCCATTTGAAGTAATATATTTGCGCCATTTTCTAGTCCTTCTATTAGAGTGCCTATAGTATATTTAAAAGGGGTACACACAAATGATGGACTATATTTTGTACCAAGTTCTATTGTTTTGGATGTGATTTTTGGAGATTTTAAAACCTCTGCATGTAAGCAATGTGAAAAAAAGTAATTAGCTGGAATATAATAATTACCCATATGTGGAAAACAAATTTTTTTAGTATTCAAATATATCAACAAAACTTTCTATACGAGTTTCCATTCCAGCATCTCCACTCAAATCATCTAATATTAAGTTTAAATAAGGTTTATCTATTTTCCTAAATATTAACTCGTTGACTAAAGAGTCTAATCCACAAGGAAAAACACTTAAAAAAACTATACCATCAATTTTATCTAAATATTTTAAACTTGCTACATTTTCTTTACTATATTTCCAATATAAGTTTTCAGAATATTTTTTTACTTCATCTTTTATAGCTTGGAAGTCAAACCTATCGCAATAAATTATCTCACAATTTAGTTTTTGTAAATAATTTATAACTGGTTTTCCTATTAAAGCATCATTTATATTATAAGAGTGACCAATTAATAAAATTTTAAGTTTAGTAGATGAAAGTTTATTCATATTATTTATAATTACTCTTTTCCTATCTTTTGAGTCTTTAATACATGCATATTCATAAGCCCTTTTTATTTCCATTTTAGTTTTATTTAAAATTTTACTAAATTTTAGTAATCCTTTTAACTCCGTTTCTTTGTTTTCTAAATTAATATTATAATCTAATATATTAATATTAAAAATATTATTAATAATATCATAAACAGCTAAAAAATTAGTACAAGTCTGATCTCTTATACCATAATTATCAATTCTTGGAATTAAAACATAATCACATTTATCTTTTAAATAATTTACATGTCCAATATAACTTTTTAATGATAGGCACATTTCATCTTGAGAAAGTCTACTACCATTATCAAGTATTTCTCTATTAGTTTTAGGGCTTATAATTGTGTTTATTTTTAAATATTCAAAAAAATATTTCCACTTTCCGCCTAAATAATAATAAAACATACTTCTAGGTATTCCTATAGTCACTTTTATCACCTCTCGTATAAATATATTTCAAATAATGATAATTATGTATATTAAACTTATGCGATACAAAAAAATCTATTGATTTATCAATAGATCAGACTGTTGACAAAGTCAATGGTCTTTTCTTTTATTGAAATATATTGTATAAT
>JAMPDH010000006.1 GCA_023665725.1 Clostridium sp.
TTGAGCGCCTCCGTTACTCTTTAGGAGGCGACCGCCCCAGTCAAACTGCCCACCAGACACTGTCCTCATACCGGATTACGGTACCAAGTTAGAAATTCAACTAATCAAGGGTGGTATTCCAAAGGTGACTCCTCTCAAACTAGCGTCTGAGTATCAACATCTCCCACCTATTCTCTACATGATTAACCAAATCTCAATATCAAGCTGCAGTAAAGCTCCACGGGGTCTTTCCGTCCTGTCGCGGGTAACCTGCATTTTCACAGGTATTAAAATTTCACCGAGTCTATGGTCGAGACAGTGCCCAGATCATTACACCTTTCGTGCGGGTCGGAATTTACCCGACAAGGAATTTCGCTACCTTAGGACCGTTATAGTTACGGCCGCCGTTCACTGGGGCTTCAATTCGAACCTTCACAAATCGACTTGCGTCAAGTTAAGTTCTCCTCTTAACCTTCCAGCACTGGGCAGGCGTCAGCCCCTATACATCGTCTTACGACTTAGCAGAGACCTGTGTTTTTGGTAAACAGTTGCCTGGGCCTATTCACTGCGGATCAATTACTTGATCACTCCTTCTCCCGAAGTTACGGAGTCATTTTGCCGAGTTCCTTAACCATAGTTCTCTCGCTCACCTTAGGATACTCTCCTTGCCCACCTGTGTCGGTTCTCGGTACAGGTACCTATATAATTAACCCTAGAAACTTTTCTTGGAAGCATAGCGTCAGAAGATTTCAACTATATCGCTATAGTCTTCACCATCACACTTCAGTTGCATAGTATACGGATTTTCCAATTATACCAACCTTTGTGTTTAGACCAAAATCCAATAATTGGCCCTTCCTAGCTTTCTTCGTCATTCCATCAGTTATATAGGTAGTACAGGAATATAAACCTGTTGTCCATCGACTACGCCTTTCGGCCTCGCCTTAGGTCCTGACTTACCCTGGGAGGACGAGCCTTCCCCAGGAACCCTTAGGCAAACGGTGGATGAGATTCTCACTCATCTTGCGCTACTCATACCGGCATTCTCACTTCTAATCGCTCCAGCTGTCCTCACGATCAACCTTCAGTGCAATTAGAACGCTCCCCTACCACTCATACATAAGTATGAATTCGCAGCTTCGGTAATATGCTTAGCCCCGGTACATCTTCGGCGCAGTGTCACTCGACTAGTGAGCTATTACGCACTCTTTAAAGGATGGCTGCTTCTGAGCCAACCTCCTAGCTGTTTTGACAACTCCACATCCTTTCCCACTTAGCATATATTTTGGGACCTTAGCTGGCGATCTGGATTCTTTTCCTTTTGCGTATGGACGTTATCACCCATACACTGACTGCTGAACATACAATCTTAACATTCGGAGTTTGATTACACTCAGTACAGCTAGGTGCCGCCATCATGTATTCAGTGCTCTACCTTCAAGACGCTAAGTTCAACGCTAGGCCTAAACCTATTTCGGGGAGAACCAGCTATATCCGAGTTCGATTGGAATTTCACCGCTAGCCACAAGTCATCCGCGCACGTTTCCTAGTACGTCGGTTCGGTCCTCCATTTAGTTTTACCTAAACTTCAACCTGCTCATGGCTAGATCACTCGGTTTCGGGTCTATTGCAACATACTCATTCGCCCTATTCAGACTCGCTTTCGCTTCGGCTCCGTCTCTTCAACTTAACCTTGCATGGTACAATAACTCGCCGGTTCATTCTGCAAAAGGCACGCCATCACCCATTAACGGGCTTTGACTTCTTGTAAGCACATGGTTTCAGTATTCTATTTCACTCCCCTCCCGGGGTTCTTTTCACCTTTCCCTCACGGTACTTGTTCACTATCGGTCACTAGAGAGTATTTAGCCTTACGGGATGGTCCCCGTGGATTCCGACAAGATTTCACGTGTCTCGCCGTACTCAGGATACCCTACAGAGCTTATATCATTTCGTTTACAGGACTATCACCTTCTACAGTTTAGCTTTCCAACTAATTCAACTATAATATAAATTTCTTACTCTTAATGTAAGGTCCTACAACCCCAGTCCAAAGACTGGTTTGGGCTATTTCCGTTTCGCTCGCCACTACTAAGGAAATCGATTTTTCTTTCTTTTCCTCTGGTTACTAAGATGTTTCAGTTCACCAGGTTGCTCTTGCATAACTATGTATTCATCATGCAATAATCACGCATTACCATGATTAAGTTCCCTCATTCGGAAATCTCCGGATCAAAGCATACTTACTGCTCCCCGAAGCATATCGCTGTTTGTCGCGTCCTTCATCATCTTCTAGTGCCAAGGCATCCACCATGTGCCCTTAGCAATTTAATCACCATTTTTGTTATTTATCCTAATTTGATGAGATAATTTTAATGTCTTATATGTCACTCATATAAGACTACCACATTATCAAGTTTTCAAAGAACAATTTCTTGGGAAAAATCCCAATTTGAGAGAAATAATCTCTCAAAACTAAGCAAAATGTATATTTAGCTAGATACGATTTTATCTTTCTCCATAGAAAGGAGGTGATCCATCCCCACCTTCCGGTAGGGATACCTTGTTACGACTTCACTCCAATCATCTGTCCTGCCTTGATTAGCTCCTTCCTAAAAGGTTAGGTTACCAACTTCGGGCATTACAAACTCTCATAGCGTGACGGGCGGTGTGTACAACACCCGGGAACGTATTCACCCTGACATTCTGATTCAGGATTACTAGCGATTCCAACTTCATGGAGTCGAGTTGCAGACTCCAATCCGAACTGAGACCAACTTTAGAGATTTGCTCAACCTCGCGGTATTGCTTCTTTTTGTATTGGCCATTGTAGCACGCCTGTAGCCCTAGACGTAAGGGGCATGATGATTTGACGTCATCCCCACCTTCCTCCGGTTTGTCACCGGCAGTATCACTAGAGAACTCAACTTAATGTTAGTAACTAGAAATAAGGGTTGCGCTCGTTATCGGACTTAACCGAACATCTCACGACACGAGCTGACGACAACCATGCACCACCTGTCTATATGCCCCGAAGGGAAACCATATTTCTATGGCGGTCATACGATGTCAAGTCTTGGTAAGGTTTTTCGCGTTGCTTCGAATTAAACCACATGCTCCGCTGCTTGTGCGGGTCCCCGTCAATTTCTTTGAGTTTCAACCTTGCGGCCGTAGTCCCCAGGCGGAATACTTAATGCGTTAGCGGCGTCACAGAGGGAGTCGATACCCCCTACACCTAGTATTCATCGTTTACGGCGTGGACTACCAGGGTATCTAATCCTGTTTGCTCCCCACGCTTTCGAGCCTCAGCGTCAGTTACCGTCCAGCAAGCCGCCTCCGCCACTGGTGTTCTTCCTAATATCTACGCATTTCACCGCTACACTAGGAATTCCACTTGCCTCTCCGGCACTCCAGCATAACAGTTTCAAATGCAGTCCCGGGGTTGGGCCCCGGGTTTTCACATCTGACTTGCTACGCCGCCTGCGCTCCCTTTACACCCAGTAAATCCGGATAACGCTCGCCCCCTACGTATTACCGCGGCTGCTGGCACGTAGTTAGCCGGGGCTTTCTAATAGAGTACCGTCAGCTTATCATCATTTCCTATGATAAGTATTCTTTCTCTACAACAGAATTTTACAATCAATAAGACCTTCATCATTCACGCGGCATTGCTCGTTCAGGGTTTCCCCCATTGACGAATATTCCTAACTGCTGTCTCCCGTAGGAGTCTGGGCCGTGTCTCAGTCCCAGTGTGTCCGAACAGCCTCTCAGCTCGGATATGCATCATAACCTTGGTAGGCCATTACCCCACCAACTAGCTAATACAACGCAAGCCCATCTTAAGGCGAAGCAAATGCTCCATTTTAGCATATCCAGTTATCTGAATATGAATCATTCGGTATTATCAGTCATTTCTAACTGCTATCCCAATCCCTAAGGTAGGTTACCCACGCGTTACTCACCCGTCTGCCACTAAACGGTATCCAAATCCAATCTTGTGCAAGCACTCAATCTTCAATGGGCCATTTCGTACGACTTGCATGTCTTAGGCATGCCGCCAGCGTTTATCCTGAGCCAGGATCAAACTCTCCAAAAAAATATTTAATTTTTTTTAATTTGAATTTTATTTCCTAGCTAAATTGAATTGACATTTTGCTCAGTTTTCAAAGATCATTTCTGCCTTTCTTTCAAAAAGCATAAATTTAATATATCACATGCTTTCAACTAAGTCAAGAGAAAATTTTAAATTATTCAATTTTGTTTGAATTTCTTTTATTTCCAATGACTTTCTTCCCTAAAAGCATCAATAATATATCAAATAGAAGTAGGGTTGTCAATACCTTTTTTTACTTTTTTAAAATTTTGTCTTTTTTTGTCGTTATTTTACGTAAACTGTATAATATTTCCCATCTTTCTTCTTTATTATATGTGCAGTTTTAACTAAAATTACTATTTTTTGATTCTTCTTTTAATTTTTTATATTTTTCATAATATTTTAAATTCGTACTTTGTGAAAACATCTCAATACCTTGTTTATATTTTTTTATCAAGTCAGTAAGAGCATTGTTTATAACTTTATCAAGTTCAACAGAATACTTCATTATCTTTTTGTGATAATTATATTCTAGCCTATCCAACACTTTATATTCGCCATCAGGAAAAATTCTTAAATCCAAATCATAATCTATATATTTTATTGTTCCTTCTTCTATTATAAAAGGGGTTGCTATATTGCAATAATAATACATTCCATCTTTTTTTAATTGTGCTATTATATTAAACCACTCGTTTTTAAAAAAATACATAATAGCTGGTTCTTTTGTTTTCCACACGTTTCCCTCTGCTTCAATAACCTGTGCTTTATCGTTACCAAATACCATATAATCTTTTTTTATATCTAAAAGTATTGCCTCGCTCCAATAACGATGCACTTTTCCATTGTGTTTATAGCATTGTATTTCTAGTTTATCTCCTATACATATTTTTTTCAATTTAACCACCATATTAATTATAGCACGATTTAAAATATAGGTATAGCATGTTTTAAAGCTGATTTTATGCTTTTTATATTAGCAAATTATATTTGATTTATATATTTTATTAATAGTAATAAAATTAATGACAACAAAACCTTAATCGAAATTAAGGTTCTGTTAGTTTATAATAATTATTTTATTAAATCTCTAGATATTTCTATTGCTTTTTTCAACTGATTATCATTTTCTTCTACTGGATTTTCATAATATTTAATAGTTAAATCTATATTATAATCAACTTCAATCCCTTTTTCATTTATCCACTCGCCCTTTGATGTTAACCAATGTTGAGTTGTAATTTTATATTGATAGCCATCTTCTTTGGTTATTAATTCCTGTACCGTTCCTTTTCCGTATGTTTTTTCCCCAACTAATACTGCATTATATTGTTCCTTAAGGGCAGACGCCAATATCTCTGATGCAGATGCGCTATTTCCGTCTACCAATACGACAATTGGATATTGCTTTGATATTTTTCCTGTAGAAAAATATTCCTTTATTCCTGACTTATCTTGTGTCTTATATATTACATGTTTGGAGTCTAGGAAAAGAGATAACATATCTGTTACTACGCTAAGATGCCCTCCTGTATTTCCCCTTACATCTATAATTAAAGAATCAATGCCTTTTACTTCTAATTGTTCTAATTGTTCTTTAAACTGATCATATGTATTTGATGCAAATATTGAAATATATATATATCCTATTTTTTTATTATCTTCTTTTATTATTTTAGATGTTACAGAATTTAATTCAACATGTTCCTTATTAATGGTAATTTTAAGTTCTTCATTATCTCTTTTTATTGTCAAAACCATTGTTTTATTTTCGGATATCATTTTGACTACTTCATTTGTCGATAAACCGACAACTGATACATCATTTATTCTTTTTATTATATCATTTTGTTTTAATCCTGACTTAGATGCAGGTGTATTTTCGAATACTGTAACTACAACTATATCTGAATCTGAATTACTGGTTATTTCAACTCCTAATCCTTCATAGCTCCCTTCTAGTAATCTATTAAAATTATTTGAATCATCATCTGTTATGTGTGTCGTGTGTATATCAAGTGAGTCTAGCATCCCTGTTATAGCATTTTCAATTAATTTATTTTGATCGATTTCCCCATAATAATTATCTACTATAAATTTATATGTATCATAAAATTCTTGGAGTGCTGAAGTTTTAATATTAGTATTCATAGTCCATGCACTAAATCTAAGACACAAAATATATCCGGTAGAAAAGCAAATTACTGCCACGGATATCATAAGTATTATTACCTCAACAGGTCTAAATAGTTGGAATTTTTTTTTGTTTTTCATGTTAGAAGCTGTAGTTGGTCTTTTAGTCGTTTTCTTTTGTTCCCTTGTTTCTTTTACCATATTTTAGAGCGTATGCCCAAATCACCTCTTTTATAATAATGTTTTTATCCAATATTATTATATCATGCATTTTATATTTAATATAATATTTATTTATATTAATTTGTCAACTTTACTAAAAAACATGGTATTACCATGCTTTTATTTTTTGTTAATCATTTGTTCTGATACTTTAATTATTTCTTCCTTGGTAGTATATTTTTCAACTATTTTTTTAGATTTTATTTTTAAAAGCGTAGTTGAATTAAATTTAATATCAGATATTGAATCAATATCTAAATTTGCCTCATTTGAAATATATTGCTTATTAAATCCATCAGACATATCTATAGTATAATATTTTAAGGCTTTTTCTTTATTTGAATAAGTTGATAAATATGTTTCGTATAATGAATTATATTTATCATTTTCCATTTCTATTAATACATAATATTCATCATCTGGTAAATTCAACATATTTCCTACTAAAATTTTAGAATATTGTATAGTTGATTCTACAGTTTCATTTACTTTTTTTTCTTTTGTTACTAAATATGCTATCAAATAAAATATTGCTAAAATTGCTATTAATATAATTACTATTTTCAAATAGTTTATTCCTATATTTTCATCGGATATATGTGCATTTCTTTGTTTAATCTTACCCTTTGGCATAATAATCACCTAGTGGTAATTATATCATATAATATTTTTTTTGTAAATTTTTATTTTGTTACAGCCATAGGACTTAATGATTTTGCTACTGATATTAAATCTTCTTTTGACATATCATCGGATGCTAAATAATACTCTATACCATTGCTTACCCATTCTATTGAATTTTCTGTTACACTTGCAACTGCACTTGTTAATAAATATGGTTCACCATTAACTGGGATTAAATTTGTTACATCTGATACATTTGCAGTTTCTTGTATTAATATAAATGAATTATCTCCCGCAAATGTCATTATTATTCTCTCTCCATTTTCTTTAGAAACTTTATCTTCGCTAGAAAGGTAAGTATTTTGGGGCATATACATAGGATAAATTATTTCATCTATTGTTTTACCTGTTGTACTTTGATTAGTATCTGAATCCATGTTTTTATTTAAATCAAAATAATTATCATCAAATGTACTATTATATTCTATATTACTTATTGTCATTTTCATTTTTAGCACATTATTTTGATCAAATACTTCTATTTTATAGACGTTTTTTTCTTTATCAAAATATATTTTTTGATTTACCAATTCTTTATTAGAAGAATAATTAGCTTTTGTTTCCACAATATATCCATCGTTTGTTTGTTCAAAATTTAACTCTTCATTATTTTCCATATCCTTTAAAATTGTTTGCAGTAAATAGCTCTGTGAACTATTATATGGCCATTCGCTTTGAAATTTAAAGCTTTTGTTTAATGATGGTGTAAGGACATAAATCCCATCATTATTTCTTAGTATAATTTGTTCATAATTGTTAATCTTATTTTTTAGGCTTACTTTAAAATTATTTTCTTTTTTATAAGATACATTTACATCATAAGAATATGTATCATCATTATTTACTATTTCTAAAATTCCATCTAATTTGTAGCTATTACTATCATTAACTTTTTTAGAAAAATCTTTCACTAAATCTTCTACACTATACTTCCCACATCCAGTAAGTAAAAAACTTGTTAAAATTATAAACATTGTAATTAAACCTTTTTTCAAATTTTCACCTCTATCTTTTCCATTAAAATTATATTTAATAAAAAATAAAATATGTGAATAAATATTTATTTTTAGTCTATCATATTTAATAGTTAGGAGGGAAATAATGGCAACCTTACAAAAAATTTGCTTGGTTTTTACAATTATTGGGGCTATAAATTGGCTATTAGTAGGTGCTTTTGATTTTAATCTAGTTGATTATTTATTTGGTGCTGCCAGCATGTTATCAAGAATTATATATATAATTGTAGGTATTGCGGGTCTTATTAACATTGGATTACTATTTAGTCATATTAATGAATAAAACTAATAATAAATATAAATTTTAATTTTTTATTGTATTAAAATAAAAAGAAGACTTAAATCTTCTTTTATTTTGCTACCAATTCTATTGATACTGTTGCTTTTTTAGGTACATATTCTACTCTTACATCTGACTGTTCTATGTTAACAGGAACATCATGTGTTCCTGCACCTAAATTAGATAAATCTACATAGACCATTATGTCATCCTTAGTAATATTGTCTATTACATTTTTTACACCTTTTACTGTAACGGTAATAGTACCATTATCTTTTGATGCTGTTGGGTTTAATCCTTCTTTTGCATTAATTCCATTTACAATTACATTTTCTATATCTCTTGTTGTTACTGTATCTACACTTACATTTACTGTAACATTATTTATAGACATAGTTTTAACTCCTACAGGTTTAGGAAGTTCTAGTTTATATTCTTTATTATTTGCAAGTTGATTAACATCTACAGTAACTGGAATTGAAGTAATATCTTTTATGTCATTTGCTGAACCATATATCCATACTTCCTTAGTATCTAATTCTATTGTGTCTATGGCAAGCCCAAATGCGACTGTTCCACTTGGGATAACTTGAACTGGCACCAATTTTTTAGACTCACTTAGTTCTACTTCAACACTAGCAGTAGCTGGAATAATTTCTACATCTACTACATTACCATCTTTGTCATACGCCTTAAGAGCAACATTATCTAAAACTTGCTTATCAAGGGTTTGAGAAGAAAGTTTATCTATATCAACTAATGCTTTTACAACTGCCACTTCTTTTATATACTTTCTAGCGCCTTTTACTATAACATTATCATCATCTATATTAATGCCCTCTATAGATATAGTTTCATTTAAATGATCAGCATTTAAAATTTCAGGGGTCATCGTAGTTGAAATTGAATCCTTTTTATATATTGTTACAGTTGCAGTCGATGGATTTACACGATATTCAACAGCTGATAAACCTTGGTTATATTCAATTGCAACTTCTTGTGTTACTCCATCTAATGTACCTGCATATCTTTTTAAATCAACTGTTACATTTCCTATAACAGATTGTTTTGCTATATATAAATCTGCTTTATTTCCTATAAGCATTATATCTACAGTTTCTGGAAGTCCTTCTATAAAATATGCTTCTGAATTATAGTCAGCAGTTACAGGTTGTCCTGACAAAACTTCTGCAGAACTTTCTGAATAAAATAATATCTTTTGATCTACAATTATAAATATTGCTATTGCAAATACTAATGATATAAATAACAATGTAGTTTTTTTAGAAATCCAATTTTCTAAACCTTTTTTTTGATTGTTAATTTTAGAATCTATAAATAATATAAATTTTGTAATTGGATTTATAATAAATTTATCTATAACCTTCCATATTAATTCAAAGAAGGATTTTATTCCATTAATTACTTTCTTCATGTTGCTCCTCCTCTTTGTTTTCATTTTCTTCTATTTCATCATCAAATATCATTTTTTTCGGTCTTAATTCATCTAAAAGCTTAATTTTTACTTCGTCTAAGGTTAGATTATATAGAAGTTCACCACTCATCGTCATAGAAAGTCTACCTGTTTCTTCTGATACTATTAATGAAATACAGTCCATTTCTTCAGATATACCAAGAGCCGCTCTGTGTCTTGTTCCTAATCTTTTACTTATTTTTAAATTATCACTTGTAGGAAATACCGCTCCTGCACTCGTTATTTTATCACCCTGTATTATTACTGCGCCATCATGTAATGGGTTATTTGGGAAAAATATAGATATAAGTAATTCACTAGATATATCTGCATATAGTTTTTTTGATTTCTCTATATAATCATTTAAACTATTATCTCTTTCTATTGTTATTAAAGCTCCGATCCTATTTTTCTTTAAATAATCCATAGCGTTTATTATTTCATATACCATTTTTTCTCTTTCATCAACAGTTAGAACTTTATGTCTTCCTAACAATTGACTACGTCCCAACTGTTCTAAAACATTTCTTATTTCTGGTTGGAATATTATTATAAGCGCTAAAGGTCCCCACATTATAACATAGTTAAGTATATATCCAAGTGTTGATAAATCGAGTATATCACTTAATATTTTAAGTATTATAATAAATAAAATTCCTTTAAATAGTAAAACCATTTTGACATTTTTTCTTAGATTTCTAAGTATATAGTAAAATACAAACCAAACTATTAATACATCTAAGAATTTTTTTATTAAAATAAATATTTGGTCGACTGTCATAAATTACCTCCTATGACATTATAACATACATTTTAAATTTTTTTTATAAAAAGCAGAAAGTATTTTTTCTTTCTGCTAAAATTTCCATATATCATCTTCTAAATTATCATTTAGTTTTTGATTTATTTTATCTAAACTATCCATGCTAGGTAGTTCTAAATCCTTTAATTGTTCAATCAAAGATTTTTCATAATTCACATCTTCTTGTTTAGAATTTTTATCAGATTCTATAGATATATCTTCTTCTTCTTTTAAATCAATATTTTTAATATTTTTATATAAATCTGGAGGAACTACTACATCATTTGAATCATCCTCTTTTGAACTTAAGATTTCATTTTGTGAAATGTCATCATTATTTTGTAAAGATATCTCATAAGTAAAATTGCTTGAACTATTGTCAGGATTATAAATCTTATCAAAACCTTTATCTATATCCATTATAGATTCTAGATTATCATTGACTATATCCACTTTATTTTCATTTTGTTCTGCAGGTACTGTTTCTGAAATAGACGTATCATTTTGTATAGGTGTTTCATCTAATTTAGCTTTTTGTTCTTGTTGTATTGCGCTATTAACAGTATCTAGTATTACATCATCTTCTAAATTTCTAATTTTTACTTTACTATACAATTTATCATGTTCTGCTACTGGAATTGCCTTATTTGAAGCATTGCTAAAATCTATAGTTGGTGTTTCTTCTATCTTTAAATCTTCTTTCTTAGAAATATCATCTTTTTCTTCTACTGAAATATTATTGTATTTTTCTAATAAAGCCTTTTCTTTTTCCTCTAACTCTTCCATGTCTTCACTAGAATTATCTTGGGCTTTAGTTTCATTTAAATCTTCATTTTGAGATATATCCTTTATAGAAGTATTAATCGGTCCAAACTCTGTAGTTAAATCCATTGTAGAATACAAATCCTCTTCTTTTACAATAGCATTTTTTTCTAATACTTGTTCTAAATCTTGGGTTTTTAATAAGTCTTCTTGTTGATCAATTTCATTAATATTAGATATATCTTCTTTTATTTCCATTTCTTGTACTGGCTGTTCTAATTCAATATCATTATCTGAATCTGCTTTAATACCAGTTTTAGAATCTATATCATTTTGTATTGAAGAGTCAACTGATATTTCAGGTTCTATATATTTTTCCCCTTCAAACTTATGGTTTTTCTTTCTTGGGTTTTCTATTTCTTGAAAACTAACATCTAATTCTGCATCTTCTTGTACTACATCTTGAACTTCTTGCGTAGCATTTTCTTCAAGTTCTTTAGTTAAAACTGGTTCTTCGTTAATAAGGTCAGTTTCTTTTATATCATCAAAAATTTGTTCATTATTTTCTACTATAGAATTTTTTTCTTCTGATTTATTATCCTTTTTAGCAATTTTTACTTTCCCTTTTAATAATTTTTTCTTATCAACAAAATATCCTAATACCATAAATAATAAAACTAGTATTATGGCTAATATTAAAATATAGTTATCATTGATAAACTCCATAACTTGTTCCACTTTTATTCCACCAACCTTATTCTTTTATTTTATCCATATAGTATATATATCATTATTTCAAATTTTTTTCAACAAAAATTGAAAATTAAAGTTAAAAATATGTAAATTATTTATATTTTAATCATATATGTAATTTTCACCTTTAAATGGTTCTTTTACTAATAAATTCGGAAAATCTTGTTGTCTTAATACCTCAAATAGTGCGATTGCAACAGAATTAGATAGATTAAGTGCACGTATATTATCATTCATAGGAATTCTAACACATTTATCAAGATTCTCATGTAATATTTCTTTTGGTATACCTGTGCTTTCCCTTCCAAAAATAAGGTATATGTTTGATTTACTATTGCTATAATTACAAGTTGCATAACTTTTTTTAGAATATCTAGTAAAGTAATAAAAATCACCTTTATTTTTTGATAAAAAGTCTTCATAATTTTCATAAACTTCATATTCGCAAAAGGGTAAATAATTGACTCCTGAGCGTTTTATACTTTTTTCATCTAATCTAAATCCAAGGGGCTTTATTAAATGTAATTTTGTATTTGTACCTGCACATGTTCTCATAATATTACCTGTATTTTGAGGTATTTCAGGCTGATATAAAACAATATTAATCATTATAAATAACTCCATTTCTTATAAAAAGATTATTTACTTGTTCAACACTTATAAAATTATCATTATATATATCACTTATTAATCCGTTTTTAAATATTATTAATGTAGGATTATTGTTATAATCTTGATATATAGTATCTTTGCTATAGTGATTCTGTAATTGCATCATAAATTCTTTATAATTTATATTATCAATATCTATGTAAACTATACTTTTATCTAATTTATTTTTAACAATAAAATCATAAAATTCTTTTTCAAATTGTTTTGTTTCTTCATTTTCTAATACCGAAATATAAATAATGATATTAGAATTTTCTCTTAAATAATTATCTAAATTATCAATATTTGACATATTTTCACTTGGTACTATTTCACGTAATATATTAGATAATGTAGATATTGAGTATTTATATGTCTTATAATTATTATAAAGCGCGGTTAAATATATACATATAACAACTGATGTAATAATAACTATTAAAAATATAATATAATTTTTTTTAGGTATTTGTCTCAAAAATGCCACCACCCATTATCCATTTATTGTTTTTATATCTTCTATTGTTACACCTGGTAATACAATACCTTCTTCCGCGCATAATTTTGCATATTCTTGTCTAAATTTTTCTAGTTCTTTTACTATAACATCTGGGTAAATTCTTTTGCTTGTTTTTATTGCGTTATAAACATCTAAAATTGTAACTTCGCTTCTATTTTCATAAAGCGCGAGTGAAAAAGCTTGTGTTAATACAGATAAAGAAACATCTGGATACATTGCTGCAAGACCATAAACTCTTTTATATTCTGATGTTGCTGTTACTATAGATGTTACAAGTTGATTTGTAATAAAATTACTATAATTAAATTTTACTCCTGTTTGTTTTTCTATTTTAGGAATTGTTCCCATTAATATTTCTACTGTAGTTGCTTCTGTTGGTTCTAGGACATCAATTCGTTCAAATCTTCTTAAAAATGCCCTATCTCTTATAACGTAGGTTTCATATTCTTGAGTTGTTGTAGCACCAATTGCTTTTATATCTCCTCTATCAAGTCCTGGTTTTAATATATTAGCAAGATCCATTGGGCCATCATTTCCACCACCTATTAATGTGTGAATTTCATCTATAAATATTATTGTTTTAGTTAGTTTTTTTAATTCTTCTACAAGTAAAGAAATTATTAATTCTTCTTTGCCATCTACTGTCATTTTGCCAACTAAAGATGTAGAGTTTATTTTTATTATTTTATACCCTTGTAAAGCAACTGGCACTTGATTTCTTTGTATTAAATAAGAAAGCCCTTCTACTATTGCGGTTTTACCAATACCAGCCTTACCAACTAATAATCCTGATTTTTCAGGAGTAAGCAATATAACTATTAATTTTTTTATTTCTTCTTCTCTTGCTATTGCAGGATTGGTTATATAAGTTTTTGATGTTAATTCTTCACCATAAGTATCTAGTATTGGAGTTTTTATTGACCCTTTTCCAAAATTAATTATTTCTATATTTTCTTCCATTCTTTCACCTATTTTATATATCCATTTGATTTAAATGATTCAATAATGCCATTTGTATCTGCAGCCCCAATTATCCATCTAGAACTATGAAGTAACTTCCCATCCTTATAAAATACTGTTGTTGGAGTTGAGTCAAAACTTACTAAGCCTTTAAGTTTAATATGTTCTTCATCCGTTAATTTATCTATATCAAGATAATAAACCTTGATATTATATTTTTTTATAAAATGTTCCATAGTTGGTTTGTATAGTTCACAAGCGGAACAAGTTGCAGAGCCTATTACAAGTGGAAATGTTTCTTTATTTTCAATTGATTTTTCTAATTCACTGTAGCTAATTTCTACATAACCATCATACTTTGTACATCCCCCTAGTAATACTGTTAATATTAACATTGATAGAATCATCGCTATTTTTCTTTTCATTTTTATCTACCTACCTCTTAATCATTATATAACAAAAAGGCTAAAAAAAAAAGAAGTTTATTTATAAAACTCAAAAATGACTTCTGATATTTTCAGAAATCATATTATAGTATTAGTATTCTCTATTATCATTTAACATCGAAGTTAGATTATCATAAAAAATTATTTGATCTGGCATTAAAGTTAGGTTTTCATTCATATTTAATAAGTCTTCTTTTTTAATATTTAATTTATTAGATATATCTTCTAATGTTTCATTTTCTGAAACAATATATACTTTATTTTTTTCATTAGGTATTAAAAGTTTTTCTCCTGGATATATATATTCATTTAAATCTATTCCATTTATAAGAGCCAATGTATCTGATGTGGTTCCATATTTTTTAGCAATAGAATAAAGAGAATCTCCTTTTTTTACAGTATATTCCTCAAACTTATTATTTGTATTTGGCACTATAATATAAGTCCCAAGAGAAGAAAAATCTGTAATTCCATTTATTTTTTTAAGTTCATCTACTGTAGTATTAAAATTATCTGCAATAGATTGTAGTGTATCATAAAGACCTATTTGATATATTTGATACATTAATATTCACCTCTATATTAGTGTATGTGTGTGTATCATAAATGTCATAAAATATTATATTAAAAAAGCACTTATTGTGCTTTTTCAAGTTTACGATTAAATTTCTCAATTGCTCCTGTTTTCTTAGCAGTTGTTACTTGACCTCCATTAAATGCAGGATGACACTTGTTACAAACTTCTAAATGTAATTCAGATTTATTTGATTTTACTGTAAAAGTATTTCCACAAGCACATGTAACTTTTGTATCTACATATTCAGGATGTATTCCTTTTTTCATATTATCTCCTTCCGCCATAACGAATTCCTCGTCATAGAAATTACTCATATAGTATAACAATAAATATTTTAAAAATCAATATCTAAATTATTTATATATTACAATTATATGATATTATTTTATGATATTTTTATGTATTAAATTGTCAAATATAGTAAAATAGAATTATAAAATATTTGAAATTAAGATATCTATGTTATAATTTAAATAGATAATTGAAAGGAGATTATAAGATGAATCAAAACTATAAATTAAGTACAGAACAAATGCTGCAAATTATATTACAGGAATTAAATATGTTGAGAAGAGAAAATGCTGAATTAAAAGCAATGATGAGTACTCTGATTAACCCTGAACAAATTAATGTTCAAAGCGAAAATGAAAGAATGTTCCGCTAAAAAAAGTTATCATTTTGATAACTTTTTTAATCCCTCGATTTACCAAACAATGAAATTAATCTATAGAATAAGTTAATAAAATCTAGGTATAATTGAAAAGCTGCAAATATTGCTAAATTGTCTTCATCTGGTATAACAGTTTGTAATCTTTTTACTTGTTGCATATCATATGCAATATATCCTAGGAATACTATTATTCCTATCCAGCAAAGAATCATATCAAAAGTTGTTGATCCAATAAACATATTTATAATTGTTGCTATTATTATTCCAATCAATGCCATTAAAAGAATTGTTCCAAATTTAGATAAATCTAAGTTTGTTACTTTACCAATTATAGCGAATATTAAGAAAAGTCCAGCTGTTATTGCAAACACAAATATTATTGATGTTATTTCATATACAACAAATATAAGTGATAAAGATAATCCAGTTGTAAATGAATAAACAAAATATAAAATTTTAGCAGTCATTGGATTCATTTTAGTAACACGCATTCCTAAGAATACTGCAATAAATATTTCTACTAAAAATATTATTATTGTATATGATGGCTTTAATATATTAAATAACATGTTTGTTTGTGTAGAAACAAATAATCCTGTTGCAAAAGAAACAAGTAAACCTAAAAATAACCATAAATATATTTTAGAATATAATTTATTATTCATTATTTTTCCTCCATTCTTTATTATTATAACACAATTTTTATTCTATATATAATATTTTATATTTATCACATAAATTTTCAATATGATAATCAAGGTATTCATTTATTTCATCATTTACATTAAGTCTAATAAAACTTATTTCTTCTTTACTATAAGTTCTTACAAGTTTAAATAATTCTTCTAAATCTCTTATTGTTTTATCTATATTTTCATACATATTGTCATTTTGTAATATAACATTAAAATCATTATAACCTACATTTAATGTTATGTAATCTGCTTTTATAATATAATTAAGTATAGTTTTTCCATCAATTTCTTTTTGAAATTTAATATCATTTATAATATCTGTTATCCTATAATTATTGTCTAAAAATTTAGTATTATAATTTAATGTTCCGAATTTATCTTGTAATGACTTTACTTTTTCTTGTATATATATATCGTTATCGTTTACTCCTAATATAAGGTAAGCTTTGCCTTTTACTTTAGTAAATGTATATATTAATATTATAGAAATTATTATTATTGTTAAAAATAAAACTTTCTTCATAAGATTTCACCTTCAAAAAAAGTAGATAAACATATCTACTTTAATTATATTAATTATGTATTTTTTTAATACTCTTCTATAGAAAGTTTTGCACCAACATTATTTAATTTTCCAACAATATCTTCATATCCTCTTAAAATATGTTCAACTTCTTTTATAATTGTTGTTCCTTCTGCTACTAAACCTGCTAAAATCAAACAAGCTCCTGCTCTAAGATCAGTTGCAATAACTTCTTTCCCAATTAGCTTTGTAGGACCATTTATAGTTAATTTATCACAATTAATAGATATATCTGCTCCCATATCACATAAGTACTTAACATTTAAAAATCTATTTTCATATATTGTTTCTTCTACTGTTGACTTACCATGTGATTGTGTAAATAGTGTTGTTATTGGTTGTTGTAAATCCGTTGGATATCCTGGATATGATAATGTTTTAATATTTGATGCTATTATATTATTAGAAGAATATACTGTTACATAATCATCTCCTATATCCATATCTACATTCATTTCAGTAAGTTTAGACGTTAATGATTCTATGTGACTTGGAATTATATTTTCTATTTTTAAATTTTCTCCCATTAAAGCTCCTGCTAAAATGTATGTTCCCGCTTCTATTCTATCTGGTATTACTTCTGTAAAACCACTTCCTAGTCTATCTACACCTTTTATCATTATTGTACTTGTTCCAGCACCACTAATTTTTGCTCCCATATTATTTAAAAATGTTGCGACATTTACTATTTCTGGTTCTTTAGCAGCATTTTCAATAACTGTTATTCCATTTGCTTTTACAGCTGCAAACATTAAATTTATTGTTGCTCCAACACTTGCTATATCTAAATATATTCTACTACCTCTTAATTCATCTGCTTTTAAAATAAATTTATTATTATCTTGTATTGTTTTAACACCAAGATATTCAAATCCTTTTAAATGTAAATTTATTGGTCTTGCTCCTATTGAACACCCACCTGGGAAATATATCTCGGCACTTTTATATCTACCAAGTAAAGCCCCCATAAAATAATACGAAGCTCTTAGTTTTTTTGATAAAATTTCTGGTATTTCTTTATTTTCTATATTAGAGGAATCTATTACTAAAGAATCAATTTCTCTTGTTATATTAGCGCCTAAATACTCAAGAATTTCTACTAATGCATCTATATCAGAAACATTAGGAATATTATCTATTCTAACAACTTCATCTGATAAAATTGCAGCAGGAATAAGCGCTACTGCACTGTTTTTGGCACCACATATTTTTATGGTACCATTTAATTTATGTCCTCCTTCTA
Organism: Clostridium sp.; assembly: GCA_023665725.1. GTDB lineage: Bacteria > Bacillota_I > Bacilli_A > RF39 > UBA660 > UMGS872. Next base: position 18,544 of record JAMPDH010000006.1, read on the forward strand.
TTTTAATTTGTTTCATTTTTATCCTCTCCACTACTATATTAATATGATATTTCCCTAATAAGGTGTTTTAAGCTTTATCCATTGATCCTAGTAAAATCAATTTTTCACTTATCTTATTTTTTATTGCAATTTCTCCTGATTTTATTATCTTTCTTGGATCATATATATCAGGATTTTGTTCTATAAAACTTTTAACTTCTTTCGCCCACTCAAACTGTAACTCAGTATTTATATTTATTTTACATATTCCATTTTGTATTGATATTTTAATTAAATCATCTGCTATTCCACTTCCACCGTGAAGCACAAGTGGTAAATTTGTTTTCAATGATATTTCTTTCATACGTTTAAAATCTAAATTAGGTTTGTCTTTATAAAATCCATGGACACTTCCTAATGCGGGGGCTAGAAGATCTATATTTGTTTCTTTAACTAGTTTATAAGCATCATTTACTTTGGCATATTCAGTGTCTTTAGATATTTTATTTTTCCCAATATAGCCTATTTCTGCTTCTACTATTACATTTTTTGAATGTGCATAATCAGTAACAATTTTAGTATTTTTTATGTTTTCTTCCAATGAATATTTAGATAAATCTATCATAACAGATGTAAAATTAGCATTAATTGCATCTATACATGATTCTACACTCGTTCCATGATCTAGGTGTAATGACACAGGAACTTTTATATTTAAATCTTTTATTAACCCTATAATCATACTTGATACTGTATTATATCCACCCATATATTTTACAGAACTTTCACTTACTCCCAATATAACTGGACTTTTTTTATAATTGCATTCCTCTAATATGAATTTAGTCCATTCTAAGTTATTTATATTAAAATGTGGTATTGCATATTTATTTTGCTTTGCTTTTTCTAACTCTTCTTTCATGTTTGTAAGCATCGTATCACCTATATCAATTATAGAGTCTTTTAACTATATAATCAAGAGATAAGTTACTTATAATTGTATATAATGTAAACTTATTTATTTATAATTTTTTAAAATATTGCGTGCTGCAACTAAACCAGTTGCTGCTGCCGTTACAATGTTTCCGGCTTTTCCTGCACCGTCACCAATAAAATAAATATTTTCGCTTTCGGCTTTGAAATTATTATCTGTTTTTATTTCATTACTAAAAAATTTTATTTCAGGACCATATAATAATGTTTCGTCATTTGCAACTCCTGGAATTATTTTATCTAATTTTTCTAATCCCTCTAATATATTTAAAATTATTCTATGCGGCAAAACTAGTGATAAATCCCCTGCTACGCAATCTTTTAATGTGGGTTCTATAAAACCTTTATCTATTCTATGCCATTCACTACGTCTCCCATTTCTTAGATCTTTCAATGTTTGAACTATAGGCTTTCCTGCTCCTAATACACTGGCAATATGGGCGATGGATTCTCCATAATCCCTTGTATTTGTTGTTGGATGTGTTAAATTAACTTTACTAATAAAGGCAAAATTACTATTATCTGATTTTGTGTTTTTTAGTGCATGACCATTTACACATATATACCCATCATAATTTTCCTTTGCAACAAATCCACCAGGATTAGTACAGAATGTCCTTATTTCATCACCATAAGTATCTGTTTTTATAAATATTGTAGGATCATATATTACATCTGTAATTTCTTCTAATATTTCTTTTCTTACTTCTACTCTTACACCTATTTCAATACTTTGACTTACATATTCTATATTATACTTTTCCGCTATTTCTTGTACCCATTTAGCGCCTGTTCTTCCTGATGAAATAACAACGTATTTCCCTTCTATAGTGTTTTTGTTTTTGCCTTTAGTATAAGTTACAGTATATTTATCTTTATTACTACTTATATCAGTAACATCACAATTAGCATACATTTCAACACCCATTTGTTTTAAATAATTAGTTATATCCTCTATATATTTTGGTAAATTATCAGAACCCAAGTGTTTTTGTTTAATTATAAGTAAGTCTGCACCTAATTTTGTTATTTTACTTTTAATTTTTTGAGCTTCTTCCATATTAGATGGATATACTGTTGAATCCATATTAAATTTATTAAATATTTTTTCTGTATCATCAATTAACTTATACGCATCACTATGAGACATATATTTAAATAAATCTGATTTACCAATTTTAGGGACAAAGTTTAATTTACCATCCGAAAACGTACCTGCTCCTCCAAAACCTGATAATATTGAACATGGATGGCAATTTTTACAGGCACATCCTGTTTTTACTATTGGACATCCTCTAAGAGATGCAAAAGAACCTTTATCTATTAACGCTATTTTTAAATTTTTATTTTTACTTATCAATTCATATGCAGTAAATAATCCTCCTGGACCTGCTCCTACAATAATAACATCATACATTTTTAACCACCTACTAAATTATAACACCTTGAATATATAAATACAAAGTTTTTATACAGTTCTTTGTATATTTTTTAGTTAAATATACCATTATATAATGTGAAACATTTGTGAAATTAGCACTTACATGTTGAATTTGCTAAAATAAGGAGTATAATTAAATATGTAAGAGTTAAAACTTTTACATAATGGGATTTAACATGAATATTGAAAGGAAGATGATTATTATGTTAATGCCTAGAAGAAGAAATGAGTTTGATATACTTGATGATATATTTGCAGATACCTTTTTTACACATCAAAATAGTACTTTAATGAAAACTGATATTAAGGAAAAAAATGATAAATATTTAATTGATGTGGATTTACCAGGTTATCAAAAGGAAAATATAAAAATTGAACTTGATGATGGATATCTAACAATACATGCTAAAACTGATACTATAAATGAAGATAGTGATGATGAAAAATTTGTTAGAAAAGAAAGATATGTTGGTGAATGTTCTAGAAGTTTTTATGTTGGAGATCAAATATTAGAAGAAGATATAAAAGCATCATTTAATAATGGTACTTTACAACTAGAAATTCCAAAGAAAGAAGAAAAAAAAGAAATTCCTGAAAAGAAATATATTCAAATCGATTAATATAAGCACATTTCGTGCTTTTTTTATTTAAATAATTACTTTTTACTTGATTTTATAATGTTTTTGTTGTTTAATATTCACTATATGAAATGAGGCATTACAATGTTTGAAAAAGATGTTTATAATTATTTTAATCTTATGATATTAAAATTTTTTAAATCTACAAATTCAGAATATAATGATAAATTATCTAATCAAATAGTATCTATTTTATTAAATGAAGATGAAACAAGTAAACAATTATTTTTTGATTTCTTTAAGAATATTTCAAGTAATGATAAAGATAAAATTGTAAAAACTTGTATCTATGAAGTTATTAATAGGATAAATTATGTAGTTAAAAATTCAGATATGTTTAAAATTAATTATATAACAAACCTTATTAAAATGAATAATAGAAATTTAGTTGTTTATATACATAATTTTTTATGTATGGTAAAGTAAAAGGCCTAACTAGTTATGAAGTGGCTACTCTAAATGATTTAAATGTATGTGAAGCAATTTTATTAGATAGTTTATGTTTAAATTTAATTGATTTTGATTATAATCGTATTACCCTTAATCTAAATTTTATTTTAGAAAATAAAGAAAATTTTATAAAAAATATTATATATTATAAAGATACTATTATTAAATTATTTAAATTTTATATACCAGTTTATAGCTTAATGAGTAATTTGAAAAGTATGAACTCACCCTTTGAAATTCCAAGTGATAAAAATTATGTAAAAATTTATCCAATAACAGATATTATCAAAAATGATATTATGAGGCAAATTAATACGGTTAATACCACATGCAACTATACATTAAACAAATCTGATATTTATTATATGATATATCAATTTATTATAAATATTAGCTATGGGAAAGAATATAACTTATATATAAATAAGATATTGCTTATGCTTAAGCAAGATAACTTAAATATGGATTATGATACATATAAAGTTTTATTAGATATTTGCAAATTTGGATTAGAGTATTTTCCACTTGAAGAACAAATTGTCTATATTAAAGAATTAAAGCAAAATAACCTACACCCTATTCTAAATTTATATGCTTCTTTAGATATAGCAAAATATAATATTCTTGAGGAAAAGAAAAAAGTTTTTGGGCTTAAATAATATTTATATTATAAATAGTGCTTATGAAAAAATGATGTGGATTTTGTTTTTTGAACAAAAACAAGGTTCACATCATTTAATATTTTTATTTATACTAACTCATTTCTTATATATTAATATATTTGGTATCGCTATCATATACAAGTGTAAAAACAGACTTAGGTACATTTAATTAATTGATTTTCCATTTACGTATATTTTATATCCATTAAAATAAATATTACTATAACTGGAATCAGCATTATCTAAACTAGTAACATAACAATCTCCAGTTAACTTTATTTTTGATGATTCATCTAAAGTTAATTTTATTTCCTTAGCACTATTATCTCCATTAATAGTCCCTTCATAATAAGAATTTTTTTCCATAGTCATATCAAGAGTTGAAATGGAATCAATAACAATATTACCTGTTACTTCTTGATTCGATATAAGAAGAGTTACATTTCCACCATTTGATCCACTATTTCCCCAAGAATCTTTTTGTACCCTTAAAAAGTTTCCTGTTTTATCATTATTAATGATTTTATTATTGTTTAAAGTTATTTTTGAACTTGTATTAGTTACATAAAATGTATCGCCTTTGTTAGTAGTAATAATTGAATTTTTAGAACTAAATTCTGAAATACCAACAGATGCATCACCACTCATTGATTGATATAAAAAAATATTTTTATATGTTGTAGATAGTCCATTTAATTTATTATTTGTATCTGTTAAGGTAACATTTTCTAAAGTTACTTTATTTTTACCTTCAATAACTATTCCTTCAGATGCAGTTGCTGTTAAATCAGCATTTTTTACAGTTATATCTGCTGTTGAATATACAGTAGGAGATCCAGCTCCTATTGTTTTATACGTTCCACCATCAACTACTACAGTTCCTCCACCACGATCTGTTCTAATAGCTGCTGATGAAATTCCAAATGTAGTAATATCTAAATTACTAGCATTCATAATTCCTCCACCTGTTGTCATAATTCCGCCAGAGTTATCTTTTGTTGTTGTTATTTTAGAATCACTTATATTTATTGCTGTGCCATCATTATTTGAATTATTAGTAGTAGCAGATCCCCCATAACTAAAAACACCATTTGCTCCGGTTGCATTTGTTGAAACATTAATATTTTTTAATGTTAAAGTAGCTCCATCTTTAGCAATTATTCCAGAATTAGTACCATAAAAACTTGTATTATCACCACCATCAGAATCTCCAGTCTTACTGACTGTAATATCGCTTAAAGTTACATCAATATCTCCACTTACTAATATTGCATTTTCATCAGTTGCACTGCTAGTATATTCTCCACTTAAAACAGTTGTTGATTCTTTTATTTCATTTTTACTAGAATAGGTAATATTTGATGAATTTCCATTGTTTTGTTGATTATTATTCTCATTATTATTTGATAAATTACTTCTAATTGTGCTAGCACCAAAAGTAAATCCTGTAGTTAATATGATTACAGTTAATAAATAAATTATTTTTTTATCATTTGATATAAATGTTTCTTTCAAATTTTTCTTATTAAATCCTGACATTATAAGGTATCCTAATATGCAAGATAAAATTAAACTTTCAATTCCAAATAGAATAATGTAAATACAAGAATTATCATTACTTATTCCATTATTCATATTATTTGGCATATTTCCATCTGGTTTTTCAGGTGGTATTCCTCCATTACTTCCATTTGGAATTTCTGGAGGTGTATTTGCATTATTATTTTCATTAGGATTCATAGAATTTCCATTTTGTTTATCAAGACTCTCATTATTTTGATTAGGTACCTCTTTTTTATTTTCATTATTTTGCACATTCCAATTTTGCATATCAGGCGGTGTTACAATTGAATTACTTTGATTCATTGACTGCATTCCATTTTGAAAATTAGGATCATTTATTGTTATAAATTTTTTTTCATTATATATTGTAAATGCAATAACGCCAACCATTAACAATGAAATTATAATCATAATAATATTTTTAGTTTTTCTTTTCATTTTCCCTCCAAAAAATTTATCAAACTAAATATAATCAAATCTTAATTGTATTTATTAGTTTTCTAAATTAATTTTTATTTCTTTTTCCTTATATTCTCTACTATTGATATATAAAATTTTTAATATGACAGAATTACCAGATCTCTTTTCATATAGAACATCACTTATATCATTTATAGAATTAATTTTATTCCCATCAATTTCAATTATGATATTTCCAATTTCTAATTCTGACTTATCAGCATTACTGCCACTAACTATTTTTGATATATAAAACCCACTAGGTAAATTATATCCATTCATATAACCGCTATTAGTCATATAACCTTCGATTCCAAGAGTCATACCATTAGTATCAGATTCGCCAGACATTAAATTATTAATTAAATCTTCTACATCACTAATTGGAATAGCAAATCCCATTCCTTCTATACTTGCTGATGACAAAGATGAATTTGAAGAATATTTAGCAGAGTTAATGCCAACAACTTCACCTTTACTATTTAATAATGCTCCACCAGAATTGCCACCATTAATTGCAGCATCTATTTGAATCATTTTATTGTTATAAGTATCTCCTGATACTGTCCTATTTAGTGCACTAATAACACCTGTTGTAACTGATTGACCATAACCTAAAGCATTTCCAATAGCAATTATGCCATTTCCTACCTTTAAATCATCACTATTCCCTATAGTTGCAATTTTTATTAATTTAGAAGTTTCATCATCAATGTCTTTAACTTTTACTGAAATAACCGCCACATCTTTCCTTTCAGATGTCCCTTTTATAGTAGCATCAACTGTTTTATTATTTATAAATTGGACGGATAGTTCACTTGTTCCATCAACAACATGATTATTTGTAAGTATTAATATTTCTTCATCTGTTTGACTAATGATAATTCCAGAACCAGCTCCTTCACTATATTGTTCTTGCCCATATCCATAATAATTAGGCCCAAATCTTCCTAATTGGATTAAGGTTTTTGAAGTAATGGACACAATTGATGGCATTGTATTTTCAACTACTTCTGATACATCAGTTATATAAATTCCCTCTTGAATTTTTGTATTAACTTCCGTATGATTAAGTTCTACTTTTGGAGTAGTGGAATTATTATTATTAATATTAAAGGTTATTATATTATTTTTAAATAGATAAATTAAAAATAATACAACAATTATTAAAATTATTACTAGTATAATGCAAATAATTTTTTTGTAATTATACCTTTTAATATTTTCTTTTTTCTTTTCATTAAATAAATCTTTATTGTCATTCATATTGTTACCTCATTAATTATTTTTTAATTTGGATTTCTTTAATTCATATACTATATCTGCTTGATTGCATACATTTTCAGAGTGAGTTACTATAATAATACATTTATTTTCATTTTTTGCTAAATCTGTTAATATTTTAAGAATCTCATTTTCTGTTTCTTTATCTAAATTTCCAGTTGGTTCATCTGCTAAAATCATTCTTGGATTATATGATAAACTTCTTGCAATTGCTACCCTTTGTTGCTCTCCTCCAGATAATTTTAAGACCCTTCTATCTTTTTGATTTTCTTTTAAACCAACACTTTTCATAAGTTCTATTACTTTTTCTTCTTTATTAGAAATTTTTAAATTACTAACATTCATGGATAAAATAATATTTTCTGCAGCTGTCAAATGAGGTAATAAATTATAACTTTGAAATACTATTCCAATATACTTACTTCTATAATTATCTAAATCGGTTTTTCTTAACTCCTTTCCATTAAAATTAATTGATCCTTCATAATCTTTTTCAAGACCACTAATAAGGGATAATAGAGTTGTTTTTCCACTACCACTCTTTCCTTTAATAGCATACACTTTTCCTGCTTCAAATTCAAAATTTAGATTTTTTAAAACATAATCATCTTTTTCTGCATCATTGTATCTATAAGATACATTCTCTATCTTTAAAATCACTTCATTTCTACTCATTATGATCTCTCCTTTAATATTGTAAGTGGTGAAAATTTTTGAATACTTGTAATTGCAGTTACTGAACTTATTAATGTAATTAAAAGTCCTATTCCTAATAATTCAATTAACACTTTGAAATCCACTACAGCATCAATACTATTAAATGCTTGGATAGTAGCAACACCCTTAAATCTATTATTTAAAAAATCATTATTTGGTTTTTGCATATCAATATTTGAAGAATCACCATTCTGTCCTTTACCAAAATTATCTCTAATATTATTTGCTTCATTTTGACTAGATGAAATTTCATTTTGTAATAAATTATTAGATATTGGGACAGACATTGTAGCGCCAATCCCTGCACCCAAAATAAGTGATATAAAAGCAACAATAAATAATTCACTTATGAATTGTAAACATACTTTAGATTTCTTCATTCCGATTGTTCTTAATACTCCAATTTCATATTTTCTTTCTCTAATATTTATCATATTAATAACAAGTAATACTACTGTTCCTATAATAAGAGTAATAATTAAGAATGTAATTGCAAATGTCTTAACATTTGAAATTGTACTAGTAGCATTTTTTACTTGATCTAAATTAGTTTCAATAGTTAAATTTTCATTTAATCCTTTTTCAGTTAATTCTTCATTAAAGGTTTCTACTACATCACTACTTGTTAATACAAATGTCGGAGTTATTGAAACATTCAAGTCTTCATTGTTTTCTTTCATTTTACTAATAAAATTAGTATTTGTAATTATAGTATTTACAGAATCTGTAAACATACTCATACCATTATCATTATCCATTTTTTCTTCATAAATACCACTAACTATTAATTCATAAGTTTTAGAATCATCATCACTGTCAACTATTTTTATTGTATCTCCTACTTTTATTTCATTTAAAGTAGCAAGTTCACTATTAATAAGGCAATAATTGCTATCAAAATCATCACTTACTTCCCCATCAGTTATACTATAACTTCCCTCAATAAACTCATTCATTGATTGGGTAGAAGAATAACCTTTTAAAGTAAAATCACCACTTGATTCATTTTTAAAATTTTCTTTTCCATTTGGACCTCTTCCGTCAGGCATATTTGATGAGGAGATAGATGCCTTTTCTAAAGTATCTGAATTAACACCTGTTTGCATAGTATAATAATAACTTTTAACATAATCACTATCTGCAAAATTTTTAATATCTTCTTCTGTAAGTGTACTTGCTGAATCAAACATTTCTTTCATATTATCTTTTGAATTTTCTCTATCCTCTGGATTAAAATTTTGCATCATATTTTCACGATTCATCCCAATAGTTGCCTCAACTTCATATTTTGATTCATAGGATTTTATTAAACTATCAGAAGAATTGTTGATTGCTAATGTCACTGACACAGAACATGATATGACAAGTATTATTATACCTATTAATAAATTTCTTCCCTTATTTCTTACTATAGATGTTAAAGCATTTTTTAAAATATACATATTTTTTCCTCCTTTGTACATTATCATTTTATTAGAGAAAGATTAAATAAACATTAAAGATAAATAAAAAGTATAACTTTTTCTAGTTATACTTGAATTCTATCGTAAATGTTGTATATCCATTTTTGCAATTTACAAATATATTACCATTATGCTTATTTACTATATTTTTGGCAATTGCAAGTCCTAATCCATATCTATTAGAATTTCTATTTCTTGATTTATCTATGCGATAGAACCTATCAAATATCTTTTGTTGTTCCTCTTTTGGGATTGAATCGCCTCTATTTTTAACCGATAAATTAATTAGTTCTTTATTTTTAGATAAATTTACTTCAATTTTTGATTTTTTATATCCATGTTTAATTGCATTATCTATTAATATACTTAATAATTCCTTTATCCCATCTTGATTACATTTAAACATAATATCCTTTTCAATATTTAAATTTAATTCTAAATTAGACTCAAACATTAAACTTTCAAATGATAAAGCTTTATTTTTAATTAATTTTGATAAGTTAACTTCACTGTAAATTTCTTTTTGTTCCATACTATCTGATTTCGATAAGTTTAATAAATCTATAATCAATTTATTCATTCTCTCTGATTCACTTTTAATATTATCTAGCCATCTCTTTTCATTTGGATTATCTTCCAGTGCTTCTGCACTTGCCATAATAATTGATATTGGTGTTTTAAGTTCATGTGAGGCATCAGATATAAATTGTCTTTGTTTATCAAATGATTCTTCCACAGGTCTTGTTAACCATTTAGTAAGTATATTAGAAATATATACAATAACAAGCTCTAATATTATAAATATTATAAATGTTTTATATAAATTTGATATTAAATACTCCATTGTATTTGTATTATTAACAATAATTAAATCATTATTTGGATTTAATGAAAAGATATACTTATTAAAATATAAATTATCAAGTTTTCCTATTTTAGATTTGCTTTTGTTTTTGTTGGCTAAATTTATTATTTCTTGCTCAGTAAGTCCCGCATTACTATAATTATTAATATTTACTATATTGCCTTTTATATCAAAAGAAACTACATATACTTCCATATCCATAAACATTGGATTACTTAAATCATTTCTACTAGGATTAAACTTTTCATGGGTATTTGTAACCCTCATTAATTTATCTTCTAACTCTTTATATTCTTTATTATAAATACTTACATTAAATATTATTAAAATACTAATCAGGAATATCGTTAATATAGAAATTAAAAGTATAAATGTTTTATTAGTCAGCTTTTTCATTATACACCTCTAATTTATATCCAAGTCCTCTAACTGCTTTAATTCCCACCCTAGATCCTATTGCTTTTAATTTTTTCCTAATAAATGAAATATATGCTTCTAAATTGTTTGATATAGTATCATTATTTATACCCCATACATTATCATATAAAAAATCTTTTGATACAACTTGATTAGAATTTTTTATTAAACATTCTAGTATTGATAGTTCTTTACAGACAACTTCAATCTCTTCTTCCGTTTTTACACAAATAAGTAATGTCTTTTTTAAATCTAGTTTTATATCTTCAAATGATAAAATATTTACACTTTTATCAATACTATTTTTCCTTAATCTAGCATTTACTCTAGCAACTAATTCTTCCATATGAAAAGGTTTAGTAAGATAGTCATCCGCTCCACCATCAAAACCCTCTAACTTATCATCTAATGATGCCTTTGCTGTTAACATAATTACATTTGAATTTATATTATTTTTTTTAAGTTCTTTAAGAATTTCAAATCCATCTTTTTTAGGTAACATTACATCTAATATTATTAAATCATATATATTTTGTAAAGCATTATATAACCCATCTTCTCCATCTAAAGAAATATCTATAGAATAATTTTCTTTTTTTAATCTAGATTGTATAAGATCAGCTAATTTGTATTCATCTTCGACTACTAAGATTCGCATATAGTATCACCTCCTAATAAAAATTATAATTTTCAAACATTAAACAAACATTAAAAAGCTAATAATATTATATCATCAAAAAAGTAACCTCACTATATTGTTATTAGAATTTGTTTTATAATTTATATTCAATATTTTCATCTTTTGTTGTTATTAAATGGATGTTTATTAATAGTATAGAGATATAATATATCGTATATAAAAATAAATTTCATATAATTTAATATAAATATTTATTTTTTTAATATAGAAAAGAGGAAGTCCAAATGTTACCAAATATTCCTCCAAAATTATTTTCATTATCGGCAGTTGTTGTAGGATATATATTAATAGATGATATGACAGCCAATGAACAAAATGCAATTGGAAATTGGTTAATGCTTGTTGCCCAGGTATTGTCAACAAATGCTTTTTATAGAGCTGTAATGCAAGAGAGAGGATTAGAGCCAGTTGGTTCAACTGAAACTGGTAGGAACAATTCAGATACTTTTGCTCAAGGAAAGTATAATCAAAGTTCAGGAAATATTAATACAGAACAGGATAGAGATCAAACAATTGCTATGCTTGAAAAAATGATAAGAGCTATGCAAATGGAAATTAATGAAATTAAGAATAATTTATAATTTATCTGTAGATCTAAATAAATAATAAAGGTCTCATTTTCATCATAATGAAAGTGGGACCTTTATTTATTAGTAAGTAAAATTATCTGTTTCTTTTTAATATTTTTTCCACAGCTAAAGTTTGACCATCTTTTACACAATCTTCTATATACGTTTTTTGCATTTCATAAAATTCTTTTTGTTCAAATAAATTTTTAGGAAAAATAACTTTATGTGATGTTTCGAATTGTTCTCTTTCATTAATAAATATTTCTATTAAATCTTCTGTTTCTAAATCCATATATTTACTATAATCGGCATTTTTATAGTTTCTGGATACTTTGTAATCCCTCGGTCCATGTTCAACATCAGCCTCGTAGGAATACTTATATGTTCCTAAGTAAACATATATGTTATTGCTTTCACTTATTAAATATTTATGTTTTAAGAATGTTCTATAAAGTATTTCTTGATTATTTAATGTTTGATTATTAGAATTCGATTGTATTTTTTTCTTTTCAATGGTATATTCCTCAATAATTTTTTTTAGAATATCATTTTGCATAATAATCTCCTTAAAATCTATATATTTTTATATAATTAAAATAGTCTTTAACCTATTTTTTCACTTTTATAAATCGTTTCGTGCTATAAAAATTCTAGCAATTTTTCTTAATTTAAGCAATAGAATTATATCAACCTTTATTCATCAGTTTCATAATAATAAGATGCTTCTATTCCCTTAAAAAACCTTTCTAAGCTAAAATCATCAGTTAAATTATTTTCAATTAAAGTTTTAATTTCTAGCGTATTAATTAGACTTCTTTCCATAGCTTGTAAATAAAGTTTTTTATCTATATTTTTCCAATCAACAATCTTATTTAAATTTTTCTTTAATATTAAATCTAGCCATATTCTAGTACTACGACCATTACCTTCTAAAAAAGGATGTGCAATATTCATTTCTACATATTTATCTATAATTTCATTTAAAGTCGATTCTTTCATAGTCTCTATTTTTTTAACATATCTTCTAAATACAAAGAATTCCCAAATTTAAAATTTCCTTTTGAAATACTTTCTTTACTAATTATACCTGCAAAATCATATAGTCCATCAAATAAATATTTATGAATTTGTTGTAATCCCTTTGTAGTTCCTATTTCAATATTATCTATATTATTGCTACCAAAAAGTTTTTTTGCGCTTTCTAAACTTTTTTATCAATTTCATTCATCGAGATTACCCATATAATTTTATATTAAGAAGTCCAAATTTTCATTTGGACTTTATTTGCATTTGGCAGGGGTATCAAGACTTGAACTCGAAAGAACAGTTTTGGAGACTGTCATGTTACCAATTACATCATACCCCTATAAATACTTTCTACAATAATCAATTGAAGAAATCTGCTTTATTATACCACAATAGCTATAATTTAATCAATAGCTTAGTATGCATATTTAAAATTAAACTAAATATTTATTAGTAAGTTTCAAAGTTTTAAAAATTACATACTATACTATAGGTGAAGATTATGTCTATTATAAAACATAATACAAAAGAAAAAGAATTATTAGCTCGTTTAATGAGAGCAGAAGCTCTTGGTGAAGGTGATTTAGGAATGCTTATGGTAGGTGATGTTATAGTAAATAGAGCACTAGCAGATTGTTTAACATTTAAAAATATAAATACAATTAGTGATGTAGTTTATCAAAATCCAGGTGGTTTTTCTGGTATAAATAGTCCACTTTTTTTTAGCAATCCAACTACTAAAGAATTAGATCTTGCTGAAAGAATATTAAGAGGAGAATACTATTATCCTGCAACTAACGCATTATGGTTTTATGCACCAAGTGGTAATGCAGCATGCCAAAATTATTGGTGGGATCAAAGGAATGCAGGTAGGTATAAAAGTCACTGTTTCTATGAACCTGAAAAAGGAGTATGTTCCCAAATACATTAATAAGCATAATTCTTTTTTTTTACAAAAATATAAGGTGGAAAGTATACCGCCTTATATTATTAATTGTTGACCTATTCTTAGTGTATTACTAGTTAAATTATTTTTTCTTTTAATACTATCTACTGTTGTATTATATGCATTTGCTATCGAATATAAATTGTCGCCTGCTTTTACTGTATATGTTATTTGGGATAATTGTGGGATTTTTAATACTTGACCTATTGTTAATAAATTACTTTTTAAATTATTTACTTGCATCAATTCTGATACTGAAACACCATATTTATTTGCTATTGAATATAAATTATCTCCAGATTTTACTACATAATTTGTATAATTTGAACCAGTTTCTGATGTTCCCTGATCAATTATTTGTGTTGATTTAGGTACTAATAATTTTTGACCTAATTGTAAAGTACTTGTAGTAAGATCATTTATTTTTCTTAAATTATCTACTGATATATTATATCTTTGCGCTATGGAATATAGTGTATCTCCACTTTTTACTGTATATGTATCATATTCAGTTTGTATTGCCTTTTGTTCTACAGGTAAAAGTAATTGTTGGCCAAGTGTTAACAAATTAGTCTTTAAATTATTTAAATTTACTATGTCTGAAACAGATAAATTGTAATTTCTAGCTATTGAGTATAATGTGTCACCTTTTTTTACTGTATATGTAATGTAATCTCCAGATTCTTCTTGCTTTGTTGGTATTCTTAAAATTTGACCTAAACTTAATAAATTACTTGTTAAATTATTTGCTGTTTTTAATTCATCTACTGAAACACCGAATTTTTTTGCGATACTCCATAAGCTATCACCACTTTTTACTGTATAGTAATTACTTCCTTCTGTTGGAATGTAAGATAAGTCTATATACTCTGAAACAGCCCTAACTACTGCTTCTGCATAATCTTCATAATTATTTTTTAGTTGTGATACATCGTCTGCTTTACTATCTAAAAAACCATATTCAACAATAACTGGATGTGTATTTCCTGTATTTCTATGCATAAAATAATAGTCCTTTGATGTATTTGATGGTAGTCTTCTTTGGAATGATTTTCTTATATTTTGTCCTTCTTTAGCTATTTCATCTAATATTAAGTTTGGCAAAACATTATCATTTCTTAATGCATAAATTGTTTCAGCACCATCGCCACCTCGTGAGTTCATTTACCATTAGTAACATTATTATAATGCTAAATTACATCTAAATAAATCATTTATCGCACATTTTATCATATCATCATCTAACCCATAAAATTTAAGTTGCATAATATAAACTATATATTCTAAATATATTAAATCTAATAAAGATAACCCAATAAATTCTTTATCTATATCCCCATGAGCAAAATGGTTTCTTTGATCTGAAAGTCTTTTACCCATTTGCTTATAATCAAGTTTCTCGTTATTTAAATTATATAAATGATTCCCAAATATATCAGAAATATTACCATAGTCATTGCCATATTCAATTATCCGTGATTCTAAATTATCTGATTTAATTAGTTTCTTTAAAAACTTAAATATTTCTTTTGACTTACCAGTATTATTTTTAATTAAATCATCAATAATATCAGTTACTCTTTTTTCTGCCTCTATTGTTTTTTTACTTTTTGCAATTCCAAGAGGATAATTTCTTTTAAATTCCCATTCAAAGGCAGCAGTAATCATTACAAATCTTCCTGCATTTATATGTCTACCTAATTCATAGGTTTCTGGTATGTGCTCTAAATAGATTGTCTTTGTCACAATATCATCTATGATTTTGCCAATAATTCCTTTAATATATCCATACTTTATAAATCTTTCCTTCTCAATAGGATAGGTTTCAATAACATCATTTTCTTGTGTTTCATATAAAGTAGCAAATGTCTCATGTAATCCATTAGCTGTTGGTGATGCTATTTCGACACTGGAAAAAACTACATTTCTCCTATAACACAAATACTGAATAAATTGCTTAGAAACTCTTAAAAGGGTAATTATAAATTCGTAATCATCTGTTGCATCAAATTCAATAAACATCGTTGAACTTAAACTAATTGGAGATTCGCCAGTTTTATAACTGCTAGATATTGAAATACCAAAATATAATAAAAGCTCTTTTTCATCTATGCTAAATTTTTCTTTTTCTGTTGTTGTTTCAGAAAATGGCTTTGTAATAACATCTATTACTCCATTATCTCCCCAGTTGATTTTATTTAGTGCAGAAGTTGTAGGAAATATATGTGTAATTTCTGGTCCTTTAATAGCAATTCTATCAATCTTTTCTCTATTGTATTTATTAATAATATAAAACTCTATATCTATCAGTAAGGTTGAATTAATCCGACCAATACTTTTGTGTGCTGGAATTAATACAATTCTTTGTCCTGTTTCATTTGCAATCCCATAAATAATTTCTTCTACATAAATTGGATCCCCAAATGTGTACACACCTTTTTCTATTTCTTTCATAAACCACATGCCAACTTCACGCTGTTTTTCTTTTGGTGGAATTAACTTTAATATTTTTTTGTCAAATATAAAAGTAAAATCTATTTTTTTATAACTTATTATTCCTGTATATGTATCATAATTTTTCATATATTAACACCCATATATATTATATCATATTGTCTTTCCCCTTCTACCATATGGATTTCTTGCTAAATTCCTATTTTCATATTTAAAAGTAATTTCTGGCACAACATCATATTTATATTTTATAGTAATATTTCTATCCTTATCAATAACTATTCTATCTATTAATGTATCAATTAATTCTTTTTTAGGTTTATTTAAATCTAATAGTTTTTTTATCTTTTTCGTATAGTTAGGTAAAACACTAACTTTATTTTTTATTTTATATTTCTTAAGTTGTTCATTATCTATACTTTCATTTATTTCTTTAAGTTTATTTTCTGATTCACTTGCTAACGCTTTATAAGTATCTGCTGAAATTACACCATCACATCTATCATTATATAAGATTGCTAATCTATTAGTTATTTTATCTTTTTCAATTTGTAATTCTTTAATAACTTTATATATATCAGTTGTTTCTTGATGAATATTTTTAACTACCTCGTTATTTAATTCATTTACATCAAGTTCTTCTATTAATTTTGAAATAGGCTTATTAATTTGTTCTAATATTTGTTCTTCTAAATAGTTATACGGATAAAAATGTGAGTAACACCTTCCTCTTACAGGATCTCTAGAATATCTATTACAATTAACTGACCAATAATCTAATTTTTTTCTATAAAGTACTGTTAATCTATTTTGACATTCTTTGCAAAATAACTTCCCCTCTAACAACCTTTTCTCTCTATTGGTCTTCACTTCATAATTTCTGGTATTTCTTTTTCTTAAAGTATTAACATAATTAAAAGTATCTTTGTCTACTAATGCTTCATGTGTATTTTTAACTATTATCCATAGTTTTTCATCTAGAGTTATTTTCTTTTTAGATTTATAGTTTACTTTTGTTTGAGTATGTTGAACTAAATCTCCAGTATAAATTCTATTACACAGAATCTTTTTTACTGTGGAAATATTCCAATTATCTCTATCAATTAACCTTGATGAATAATTAGTTTTCTTATAACCACTTGGTGTCGGTACTTTTTCGTTATTAAGCCTATTTGCTATTTCAGTAGGTCCAATTCCACCAGCTCTCCATTTGAATATATTTTTAACAATAGGTGCAGTTTCTGGATTAGGAATCAAATGTCCTTTATCTTCTGGATCTCTCATATATCCAAAACATGGTAAACTTCCAACGAATTTTCCATTTTTTCTTTTTTCATTTAATACATTTCTAATTTTAACTGAATTTTGCTTACTATAATAATCATTGCAAGCAATTATAAATGTAGAAGAATCATTACTAGCCTGATTTTTAAAACTATCGTACGATTCTAATATAGATATAAATCTTATATTATTTTCTGGAAAGAATGTTTCAATATAATAACCTGTCATTACATGATCTCTACCTAATCTAGATAAGTCTTTAACTATTACACAGTTAATTTTTTTATTATTTATATCTTCTAACATTTTTTGAAAACCAGGTCTTTCAAAATCAGTACCAGAATATCCATCATCAACATATTCTTTAACTAAATTAAAATTATTATTTTTAACGAAACTTCTTAATAATTCTTTTTGATTAATTACACTTTCACTATCAGATTCATATTTTTTATCTTTATCTTCTTGAGATAATCTTATGTAGATTCCAACATTGAAATCTACTCCAGTTAAGTAAGTATTATACATCTATCCTCCTTTTCTTCTTTAATTATCTCCTCAATAAGATATTTTAATATTAAATCTTTAAATGAAGTGTTATTCAAATAGTACTCCTCCTTTAGTTAGTTTCCTATTTAAATCTATGCTTAATTTAATTGATTTTTCATACATATATTAGACTCCTTTCTAGTTATTAACTAGTTATATATATAAACTAGTTTAATTAAATTAATTTATTATATTTTAATTTATAATATTAATATTTTTATATTTTATTTATTATATTATTATAGTTAAATGCATCTTTTAAAAATGAAAAATACATCCATTTAATCAGTCTTTAAAATCTAGACTTATGGATGCATTTATTTCATTAACTATATATATTTTTCTAATGAATTTATGTTTAAATTCTATTTTAATATAACTATTATCAGATAGTTCTTTTAACAATCTTGTAATAGCTCTAATACCTAAATTAAACCTACCAGCTAAATAACTATTATTGGCATAACAATAACCTTGTTGATATGTTAATAACACTAATAAACCATATAGTAATTCAGCATTAGAACTTACATTAGTATCCGATAATAATACTATTAGTATTTTTATATAATTATCATAATTCACAAATACCTCCTCTAAAACGTCAAAAAAGAAGACCTAAGTCTTCTCATAAATATTGCTATTTTACTATATTTTAGCACTTGATTTATTATAGTCAATAAATTAATTTTTCTTTTTATATTATTATTTACTATTTTTTATTCTTTTTTACATTTTAATGTTTTCTCAAGTATTAACATATTAACTATATTTCTGAATTTTGATATTTAAGTTCAGCTTGCTTAATAACTTTCTCTACAGCACCTTCACGTTTGACAGGTGGATAGTTATGCTTAATAAGTAATCTTCTAATATTACTTCTAATTCTTGCCCTAGCATCTTCACGTTTAAATGCATCCAATGTAAGATTTTCATTAATCAACTCAACTAACTCCTTAGCAATTTGGACTAGCGTATCATCTTGCATTAGTTCTTTGATCTCAGGATCAGCACCTAAAGCATCAAAGAATGCTTTCTCTTCAGATGATAAACCATATTCATTACCATTGGCTAGTTCTTCTTCGATTTCTTTCTTAAGCATAATCATTTCCTCAATGATTTTCTCAATATCAGCAAGATCAGTTCTTTCATTGTACATATCAACTATCTTATTAAACTTCGTTGAAAACTTCTCTAGTAAAGTTAAGTTTATCTTCCCTATATCACCAATAGTAGTCTTAATAGCTCTTGATAATACTTCAGCCGCAACATTCTTATCTTTCATTGATCGTAACTTACTTAACATAGCATCACTTAGTAACTCTAAACTATTACCTCTTATTAGTTCTCCCAGATTAATAAGTTCATCTTCAGTAATTGATTCCTCTAGCATTCTACCTACAGTAGAATTAATCTCTAAAACATCAAGTTTTCCTGTGTTAGTAATCTTAGAAATAAATGATTTAACCGAAATAATAAACAAACACTTATCCTTAACATTATCGTTTAATATACCATTACATAAAGTATATAAATTCTTAACATCTTGACTATACTTCATATATCTTCGTTTAGTATCTTCAGAAGATAACATTATGTTAGCAGCATCTCTAATCAAACCATATTTACCAGTATTATCTAGTTCTTTAAAGTCAGAATAATCAAAGTCGCCTAACATATTGTCAATAACTTCTAACTTATCAAGTAAAGCATTAACTAATTCTTCATTATCGGCAATCTTGTTTTGATCTCTAGTTGTATATGTCTTAAGAGCATCTAATAACCAACCCTTTAAACCTATGTAGTCTACTATAAGACCACCTGTCTTATCTTTATAAACACGATTAACCCTTGCAATAGCTTGCATTAGGTTATGAGCTTTCATAGGTTTATCAATATACATTGTACCGAGTGTTGGAACATCAAATCCCGTAAGCCACATATCTACAACTATAGCAATTCTAAACTTCTCATTAGCATCATCACTCTTAAACTTCCTTTCAAGTTCTTTCTTATCACTCTTAGTACCAATAGCATGTTGCATTTCTTCAGGGTCATTATTACTAGGTGTAATAATCATATTGACAACATCTTCATAGTCAGGTCTTAACTCTAAGAATTTCTTATACATTATATAAGCACTCTTTCTAGAATAAGCGACAACCATAGCACGATTAGCTGTCATATCCTTTCGCTCTTCATAGTGATTAATTATATCTTTAACAATTAACTCTAATCTATCAGGATCTTCTATAACTTGTGAAATACGAGCCATCATTTGTTTTGATTTAGTAATAGCTGAATCATCAGCAACTCCTGACTCTTCTACAAACTTATAATAATTATCAATCTCATCAAGTATCTTTTGATTAAGACCAACTCTAGCCATTCTTGATTCATACATAATTGGAACAGTAGCACCATCAAGTATAGCTTGCGTCATATCATAAGTGTCAATGACATCACCAAATATAGAAGAAGTAGATCTATCTTTAGTTTCTACAGGTGTTCCTGTAAATCCAATATAGATAGCATTAGGAAGTGCATCGTGTAAATATTTAGCAGTCCCATACTTCTTATAAGCTTCCATTGTTTCTAAATTAAGTTTCATTGAAGCCTCTAATCCATAATGACTTCTATGAGCTTCATCAACTAAAACTAAAATATCATCTCTATCAGAGAATAAACCTGATTCTTCTTCAAACTTTTGTAGAGTAGTGAAGAATACTCCACCAGCAACTCTATCCTTAAGTAGTTCCTTTAAATCTCCACGATTATCAGCTTGTACTGGCTTTTGTTTCAAATAATCAGAACACTTATAGAAGGTCTCATATAATTGATTATCTAAATCATTTCTATCAGTAACAACAACGATAGTAGGATTACAAAGCATCTTAATCATATTACCAGTATAGAACACCATAGAGAAAGACTTACCAGATCCTTGAGTATGCCAAAGTATTCCAGCTTTACCAGTTTTAGCACCATTGGTAACAGTTGAAGTAATTGCTTTCTTAACACCAAAATATTGATGGTACTGAGCAAGTATCTTTGAATCATTACTATAAAGAATGTAGTTGCCAATCAAATCTAGTAATCTCTCTTTCCTTAACATCCCTTTAAATAATTTTTCGTGAGTTGGCATATTCTCAGTAACTGAGTCAGTATCTTCTATCTTCTTCCAATCACTAAATCTACTCCATGGGCTAGTAATAGTACCAGCCTTAGCCGTAACACCATCACTAACAATTAAGAATTGATTATATCTAAATAGTGTAGGTATAGAAATCTCTCTATACTTGTGTAACTGAAGGTATCCATCTTCTAACTTAACATCTTCGTTAGTAGCAGTCTTTAACTCAACAACAACTAAAGGGATACTATTAACAAATATTATTATATCAGGTCTCTTTTGTTCAAATTCAACTATGGTAAATTGATTAATTGCTTGGAAGTGATTATTATATATATTATCAAAATCAATTAACTTAACATTCTTAAATACATAACCTGAACTAGTCTTAACTTCTACAGGAACACCTTGTAATAAATACTTAGTAAACTCCTTGTTATCCTCAACTACATTACTTTGATTAAGGTTCTTAATAATACGGATAGCCTCATTAATCTGATCATCAGTAAAATCTCTATTGATATTAGCTAGATCATCAAATAAACTATCCTCAGTAAAAACACTATGATAGTCCCTTTCAATATCATACCCATTCTTACAATCATAACCTAAATCGCATAATAACAGCATTGTCATATCTTCTAATTGTTCTTCATTAAACATCTTAAATCACTTCCTTTTATAATACCATTATTGGTTAACCAATAATCTTATAAATAAATTTGTTAAGCCAAAAACAAATGTAACCTCATCAGCATTAATATTTTCATTATGTTTGACATTATTATTATTATACTTTAAATAATAGTCTAATAACTTGTGAAACATATTAATGAATTCTTGTGAACAATTCTTATTTTTCAAGAATGAACATATATCATTAACATTGTTTTCTAATACCCTTTCATTAGAAAGTATTTGCCTACAAATAAGCTCTAAAGTCAATCTTAAGTTATCTATTAAATTCCTTTCATATATTCCAAATTTAAACAATGAACATGCATCTTCATAGACTTTCTTTGCTTTAGGATATAAGCTTAACATTTCTCTATTTTCAATAATATCATTATCTAACTCAACACTATCTTCTTTATCTGCATATTGTGGAAAATTAAGATAAAGCTTAACCTTCACATCTTTAAATTCTTTCAACTCACTATAATTTCTTAATTCACAAATATGTTTTATTATTTCAAATGCTTATTGCTCATTAAATCTTTGAAAATTCTCTTTTAGTGCTGTTCTCTTATTAGAAAAAGTTTGACTGCAACCTTGATAAATTTTAGTATGAGGAATATTAATGTTATACTCTGCAGCAAATCTATTACAAATACTAACAATTTGGGTTGTAGAAATTCCAGTATCGGTATCGCCTAAAATATCACTAGCATAATCAATAAATGAACTCATTTTACTCATAATAATCTTTCTCCTATAAATAAACATTTGTATGACTAAATTTCTATATTTTCTAAGTCTATTTCACCATTCATTAGTTTTGGTAGTAGCGTATCTCGCAACTTCTCTAGGTTTTGATTTTCTATTTTATTATTCTTCATTCTTTCAAATGATGTCGATATTAATTTACTATATCTTTCTAAGAATTGCTCATTATATTTGAACTTCATGAAATCTATAGAAGAACTTGCATGAAGAATAGTTGTTCCTCTTGCATTTTCTCTTATTACATTCTGCGTATCTTTATTACTAAAATAAGCATATACAAAAGAATTATCAACAATATGCTTATATTTATCTTTAACACTAATTTTCTTCATTCCTGTTGAATATGAACCACTTAATGCATAACCAATTCGTCCTATAGTAGCATCGAATGAAACAACTATATCATTCTCATTTACAAACTTGTTATTTGCTAAGTCCTTCTTTATAAAGGTCTTACAACTTCCGTCCATATCTCCAACTCTGTAAAACCTTATTGTATCTTCTTCTTTAGTTTCTAAATAATTCTTACTACCTGGCTCAACACCTGTTTCAAAATCAAATATTTCTTTTATATCCAATTCTTCATAATCATCTAATTCATCTAAATATTTAGAAAAGCATTTATTGATTACTTCGTACAAATTATTATTCATCTGATTATTCAATTTAATCTTGTTACAAATATTATCTAATATTTTAGCAATTTTAATTTGAATATCTATTTTAGGTAACGAAATTTTCAAATCATAAAACGAAGAATGCTTTAAATCTGGTATTGTTGTTCCCGATGCAGCATTAAGCATTGTATCATACATCCTTTTATTATTTAAAGAATAATATAAATATTTTGAATATACTCTTTCGTTTGGTGTAACCTTAAAAAAGTTGTTATGAAAGCACCCTGCTACTCCAGTAATTACTTGCCCAGTATTACCAGTTCTAACCACAAGTATTTCATTTTCTGTGCAAGTCACATTTTTAGGAGGATTCCCTATATAATAATTCTCTGCGGAATCTTTAAGAAATTGCACTGTTATATAAAAATGTCTATTTTCTCCTGGCTCTTTAAATCTTTTAGATATAGGTATTTGTAAACCTTGGTTAACTACACATAATTCTTTTAATTTCACCATATCATACTTCATACTTTTCTCCTCATAATTTGGAAGTGTTAAATTCCATACCCAATAGCCTCTAAGTTTTTCTTAATCTCTTCTTCTAACTTATGGGACTCTTCGAATTGTTTAGATAATTCTTGTGTCAATTTTGTCATCTTATCTTCAAAAGGAACACCATCATCTTCTTGTTCTTCGATTCCTACATATCTACCAGGAGTAAGTACACAATCATTAGCTTGAATTTCTTCTAATGTAGCTTTCTTACAATATCCTAAAATATCTTCATAATTAGTATCGTTTTGATAATTACGGTAAGTATCAGCTATCTTAAGTATCTCCTCTTTAGATAATTCTCTTAACTTTCTAGTAACCATTGTACCCATATTACTAGCATTGATGAATAGAGTATGTCCCTTTTTCTTCTTATTTCTATTAATAATCCAAATAGAACATGGAACAGTAACCGTATAAAATAGGTTAGAAGGCATTGATAGTATACAATCAACAAGATCATTATCTAATAGCTTCTTTCTAATCTCACTTTCTTGTCCACTAGCAGATAGGGAACCATTAGCTAAAATACAAGCCATCTTACCATTTTGAGATAACTTAGATATCATATGTTGTAACCAAGCATAGTTAGCATTATTCTTTGGTGCTAAACCATATCTCCATCTAGGATCCTTAGAAACCTTATCAACATCCCATTCTAAATTGAATGGTGGATTAGCTAAAATAAAGTCAGCTTTCAAGTCTTTATGCAAGTCTTCAGTAAAAGTATCGGCAGCATATTTACCCAAATCACCATTTAAAGAACGAATAGCTAGGTTCATCTTAGCAAGTCTCCAAGTAGTAGGATTCTTTTCTTGTCCATAAATACCAATATTGCTAATGTTTCCTTGATGTTCTTGTACAAACTTCAATGATTGGATAAACATACCACCAGATCCACAAGCTGGATCATAAACTCTACCTTCGTATGGCTCAATACATTCAACCATAGTTCTAACTAAACAGGCAGGTGTATAGAACTCACCACCCTTTTGTAACTCATTCTTAGCAAATTGGCCTAAGAAATACTCATATATTCTTCCAAGTATGTCACTTTCAATAGCATCTTTAGTTCCAACCTTAATGTTAGTAAATAAGTCTATTAGTTCTCCTAAGTTAACGTTTCTCATAGTAGGGCTATTATAGTTCTTAGGTAAAACATTCTTAAGTGAAGAATTGTCTTTCTCAATAAGAGTAAGAGCATCATCAACAATCTCACCAATATTCTCATCTTTTGAATGTTCTACAAGATAACTCCATCTAGCATTCTTAGGAACATAAAAGATATTCTTCTCAGTATAACTATCTTTCTCTTCTTCTAAACCATATCCTTCTTCAACTAATTCCTTGTATCTTTCTTCAAAAGAATCAGATATATATTTTAGGAATATTAAACCTAAAACAATAAACTTATAATCAGATACTGAAACAGCACCTCTCATCTTATCTGCAGAAGCCCATAACGTATCTTCAATACTCTTTAATTCACTATCGTTCATACTTTATTACCTCCAAAGTTATTTATATACAAAATTATATCACAAAATTCGACAAATTTTGAGCTTTGGGCATAAAATATTGTTCAAAATTAAAAAAATAAGATATCAAAATTTCAATATCCTATTAAAATCAATTTTATTAATCAAATAATTCTTTAACAATTAAATCCTCTGAATGTAAGTTATTATTTTTGCCTAACAGTAAATTTTCATAAAACTTAACAAGATAACTGCTATCTTCCTTTATTTTTAAATAATTATTGAAGTAATTACTTCTTACTAAAGCATTTCTAAAATATACTGACTTATTTTTAAATAAACTATTATCCACATTATATCCTAGACTAATTAAATATTTTTCTATAAATAATGCTATAGTTCTGGTATTGCCTTCTCTGAATGGATGTACTTGCCATATACTAGATGAAAACTTTGTTATATTATTAATTACTTCAACAATATTCATTTTTTTATAGTTTTTATCTTTCTCTAAAGATATATCATACTCTAAGGATTCTTTTAAAGTAGTATGGTTACCATAAGCAATTGAATCATTATTTAATATTTTTTCGTGTTTAGAAAAATCTACCTTTCTAAATTTCCCGGCAAACTCATAAACATCTTGAAATAAGTATTTATGGACATATTTTAAATAATCAACTGATAATTCAAAATTATCTTCTTGTAGTAATTCTACTATTCTTGCAGATACAAAATCACATTCTAATTCATTTTGGTTTATTTCATTTTTATTTTCTTTTTCAATATAATATTCCCTTAATTCTTTTTCTACTTCTTCTATAGTTAAATTACCTTCAACATTTTCTTCTAATAATTTTTTTAAATATTCAGAAGGCTTTAGATTATCCACTTTTTGAAGACCAATAGCCATATCCCATCGTAACTGTTTTATATAGTTATTAGATTTATATTCTTCTTCATATTCATTAACACTTAAGTCTAATTCTTTCTCATTCATAATTCAGACCTCCTAATTATTTATAATATAACATAAAATCATATGAATTTTTACTAAAAAACTACCAATATGGTAGCCTTTTAATTAATAGTCATAAATTCTGCTTTAGAAATACTTATTTGCTCCACAGGATTTAAAGAAATAAAATTATTTCTTCTTTGAATAATATTTTTTAATTCACTATTATCAATTTTTGTACCATTTTTATATAAATAGTTTGAAAGACCTTGAAAATTTTCAAGTACATAAGTACAATTTAATTTTGCAAAAGATAATAATGGCAATGGTGGATTATACTTAGTTATGAGACAATTGTACGAGTAAGTTAAGCATCTCGGTTTACCTGTCATTTTAGATATGTTGACTAATGTTATTGTATTATCAATATTATCAATTGAAATAATTAGCATCAACCTTTTCTGATTATTAAGAACATTTCCCGATAATCTTGGTGGTGCAAAATATAAAAAAGATCCTACACCTATCATCAGTATTCTAAATCTTCACCAATAATATTTTTATTATTCAACATTTCATTAGCTTTCAGCACATCTTTTATAACTTGAATTTCCTTTTTTAGTTCAGAATTTGGAACAACAGATTTTGATTTTATTTTATATCCAAAAATAGTTTTGGAATTATTTAAATATTTTCTCCAGAATTCAAATTGATGAGATAAATCTGATAATTCATCTGCTGTAGCATCTCCATAAATTTCGTTTGTTAATTTTAAAGTTTCTAGTGCATCTATATCAGAAATGGGTTTTCCATCTTCTAATATTTTAGACATGTTATTGTAATGTAAAATCCTTATAGATTCCATTACCATTCCTTTATCATAAGCATTAAATTCTTCTTTGATCAAATATTTATCTGTTCTTGCAATATGTATTAATTGAGAAAAAAACATTAATTTTTGTAACTTCATATTTCCTTGAAGTGTATTCTTAGGAGTATCTTCATTATTTTCCATAAACCATTTTGCGACATCTATAGCATTAAACATAATCATACCTCCTATTCTCTACTAATATTGTATCCCAAAACATCATTAATAGCAATATTAATGGTATATTTTACATTAAATATTAAATTAAATCAATATTTTTACATGATTAATAAAAATTTATCTTAGTGCCCTTATAAATTTAATTCATGTAAGAGCTAAGTCGCTCCTCCTGCATTTATGTGATTAGATATAACTATTACATCATCACTATTCCCATATGCACCTAAAACTCTGTTTACTCTCTCTGTTGGAGATAACGTTTCATCAGTTGTACGGGTCATTTTAACAGGTACACCTAATTCCTTAAATCTATCATACATATATTGTGAAATCTTTAAAGTTAAATCCTTCTCTGTTATTCCATTACCTACTGCTCCAGGATCATCTCCACCGTGCCCTGCATCTATAACAATCTTATAATCCATAAAATACTCCTTCCTAAAGTAGTCTATGTTTATTGTCTAGAAATGTTATAAATAAGTAACATATTATAAGCTATTATTTATCAATATCTTTATCAGATGAATCCTCTTCATAATCATCTAAGAAACTATACTTTATCCCATTCTTCTTATATCCAAGTACGCAACCTAAATTAATATTATCTAAGCTTTTAAATATATTATGATCGATATTATTATTAACCTTTTTAAGATTTTTAATAAGTTCCTTTATCTCTTTCCTTTTACTTAATTGTTCATTATTAAAAGTTGCCTCTTCTGTAAAGCGACATGCACAATTTGCAAACACCAAATCATTATACTTTTTCCAAGATATTATTGCATCTTCTTTTACTAAATATAATGGTCTAATTAATTCTAAACCAGGAAAATTATCACTATGTAATTTTGGTACCATTGTTTTAATTTCTGAACTATAAAACATAGAAAGTAAAGAAGTTTCTATAACATCATTAAAATGATGACCTAAAGCAATTTTATTACACCCTAATTCTTTAGCTTTATTATATAAAAATCCCCTTCTCATACGTGCACACATATAACATGGGCTTCTAGATTCCATACTATAAACAACTTCAAATATATCACTTTCAAATACTTGAAGTGGAATATTTAAAATTGTAGCATTTTGTTTAATTAAATCCTTATTATAAGCACTATACCCAGGATCCATTACTACATAATAAGCATCAAACGAAACATTTCCATGCCTTTGTAACTCTTGTATACATTTTGCTAACAAAAAAGAATCTTTTCCACCACTAATACAAACCATAATTTTATCATTTTCATTTATTAATTCATAATCTTTTACTGCTTTAGCAAAATTACTCCAAATATCTTTTCGATACTTTTTTATTATACTTCTTTCAATTTCCTTATATCTTTCCATATAGCGCTCCTTTTAAAAATTTATCTATACCATAACCTTAAATATAATATTTAAAAAAATATAAATAAGGAAATTATCATACCTTATTTACATCTTAGTCTTTTTATTATTTTTTAAATATGTTACCAATAGACAAGAAACTGATATAATAAATAAAATAATACTTATTATTTGAGATGTAGATAATCCGAATAAAAATCCCCTATATTCATCTCCTCTAAAGAATTCAAATATAAATCTTCCAATAGGATATATAATAAAATATAAATAAATTATTTTACCTTGAAATTTCTTATTATTACTTAAATGTACTAAAACAAAGAAAAGTATTATATTATATAAAGCTTCTACTAATTGAATTGGAAATCTATTTACATTATCTGCAATTGGCGCTAAAGAATGAGTATATGTAAAACCAATATCACTTTCTATTCCATAACAACATCCTACTAAGAAACAACCTATTCTACCAAAAAAGTGAAATAGTGGTATTAATGGTGCCACCAAATCAAATGTACTTGAAATATCCATCTTATTTTTTTTCGCATATAAATATGCTACAAAAATCCCACCTATTAGACCACCATAAAAAACTGAACCACCAAATATTTCATATAAGCAATCTATAAGTAGCTTAAAGCTATCTACTCTATCAATCCTAGAAATAAAAGCGATAATTAAATCAAATCTTGTTATTGCATATAAAATATGACTGCCTAAAAACACGCCTATAAGGGATACTACAAGCATTGTAATTATTTTTGTATCGTCTATTTTTTTACTTTTACATACCTTTTTTATGTAAATTCCACATGTTAATATTCCAATTATTGACATTACTGCATACATACTTATCGTTTTATTAAAAATTGTTATTGTTGGAAACATAAAAATACACCCTAATTCATTATAATGAGTTTTAATTCATTCTGTTTTATTATATATAATTTAACAATATTTGTAAATCTTTTCAAAATAAAAAAAACTATTAAATAGTTTTTTTCATAAATATACGGATTTTTAATAATAAAGTGAATTAATAGCTGAACTTGCAGTTCCAATTATACATAATGCACAAGCGATAAATATTCCACTTAAAGCAGTACCAATAATTCCTAATACTAATCCAGCTGTTGCCATTCCTTTTTTAACAGGATTTTTCATACCTTTTACTGCTAAAATAATCGCAACAATACCTGCTATTAACCCAATCCATGTGAAAATAAATGCAAATACTACAGAAACGATTCCCAATACTAATGCAGCAATTGCAGTTGAATTATTTTCTTGTGTTGGAACATTTTGATTATTATCCATACTATACCTCCTTACCTAATTGATATAATTATACAGTATATTTTACTAATTGTAAAGCAAAATTCGACATTTTACTTTCTAATAAATTATATTATATATATATGTATTTATGTAAAAAAGTAATAATTATTTTAAGAATACTACTATTTATTATTACTTTTAAATTTTAAACACCTATATTTGTTTTATCATTTACTTCATCATAATAACCAATAGCATTTTTAAATATTATATCAATATCTTTAGTGTCATACTCTGCTTTATCCCATTCACTACCATAACACTTTAAGAAATTAAGCATTAATTCTATTTTTAACCATTCTCCATCATGCATGAGTTTTAATAAGCCTGCTATTTTATTTACCATATATTTATTTAAAATTTTCATATCTGATTGAGACAATTGTCCTTTTGCATGAATATCTTCTACAGGACCATTTCTAAATACATAGTGTGTTAAAGCTTTTGAAATCCAATCTATATTTTCTTCACTCAATAGTCTTTCTTTTGAACTAGTATTAAGGTTTTCAAACAATTGATTCTCATTTTCTTGGTATCTTTTATAAATATATTTCGAAGAATATATTGTAATATTCCACTTTCTCCTTTTACTTCTAACTCTTTCGGGATTAATATCATATAGTTCTGCAATCATATTATTTAAAATTTTTTCATTTATAAATAATTCTTCTAATTGTTCTTTACTAATATCATCCCATGATAATTTTTTTCCTTGTTCTTTTTGTTTTTTTAATTCTTCATATGTATATATCATAAAATACTTCCTCCATTAAATGTAAGTCTACAATTTTATTTTTTCTTTTTTAAAAGTTGTAAATACGCCGACTCTTTCCCACAAGCATATTTTTCACTAAGTTCAATGTTTTCTTCATATTTTGTGTATAACTTTTCATATAACTCAAAAGCATGTGCATATTCATGAATATTTACTAATAATGTTTTTTCATCTATTATATTTGGCACTAAGACTCTAATATCTACTAAAATATTTTCACCATTTATAATAGGAAAGCATCCCCAACTAAACTCTTCAACCTGTAACGGATAACTTTTTACCTTTCCTTCTAAAAATTTTAAAAATTCATCGTTTCCTATATCAAGAGAAAATAATATCTGTCTTATATTATAATTTTTCATTTTTTTTACCTCTATTTCAATATACTTTTTCTAATCTGTGATTAGATTAAATTTGCTATTAGATATAACAAAGATTGACTAAAGTCTTAATAGTAATTAATAAATAATTGATAATATTAATAATACCATAAATTAATATTAAAATAAATAAAATAATAATTTTTTATGGTAGAATATTATTTAGGTGATGTACTTTGAATATATATAAAAGTTTAAATAATATTACTAAATATATTGAGGATAATTTAGAGCAACAAATAAATTATGAAGTTTTAGCAAAATTTTTAGGAGTAAATGTCTACACAATGCAAAGATTATTTACAATGCTTACTAATATATCATTGTCAGAATATATTAGAAAAAGAAGATTATCTAATGCTGGTTTCGATTTATATAATAGTAATATAAAAATAATAGATTTGGCTCTAAAGTATCAATATGATAATGCCACATCATTTTCTAGAGCCTTTTTAAAATTTCACGGTATTAAACCTAGTTTAGTAAATAAAAGTACCAAACTCAAAAATTTTCCTAGAATAGTTTTTAATGAAAATATAAATATTACTACTGAACTGGATTATGAAATAATTGAACTGAATGAATTTAATTTATATGGTGTTAGTATTAAAACTAATAATGATAATATAGATAATGATGCACCCTATTTTTTTCAAGAAACTCAAAAAAAATATATTTCTATATTAGGAAATATTAAATATGGAATGACTACTTATGACAGTGAACGTGAAGAATGTCAAAAATATTATTGTTTATATGATAAAAAAATAAAAGAATTTGAAAGCATAAAAATCCCTGCCAGTAAATGGTTGAAATTCAGAATTTGTTCACATAATGCAAAAGATATTCAAGAAAAAGTACATAAGTTTTACAAGCAATTTCTACCATCTTGCAAATATAACTTAAAAGAAATACCAGAACTGGAATATTATCATGATGATATAACTGATTTTTTAGTAGCAATTTATTAACTGATAAAACTGATTACTAAAAAATCAGTTTTTTATTTTTTATTTTTGTTATAGTTTATTTATGAGAGGTTTATGATTTAATATGAATACAATAAGTGCAATATATAATAGAAGAAGTATTAGAAATTTTAAAACTGACAAAATTAAAAAAGATATAATAGAAGATATCCTTAATTGTGGAAGACTTGCGCCATCTGCAAAAAATAAACAACCTTGGTATTTTGTGATAGTTCAAGATGAGATAAAAGATGAAATTGCTGATATGATGATTGATTATACAATTAATAATGATGATGATATTGAAAGAAAAAAATACGGCTACGCAAATAGTGCTTATTCTACAGCAAATGTAATAAAGCAAGTACCAATATTAGTTTTAGTATTTAGAAAAAAGGATGACAATTGGATTGTAGGAGATAACTTATCAATTGGTGCTTGTGTAGAGAATATGTGTTTGAGAGCTACTGATCTAGGTATTGGTTCTTTATGGATTAGAGATATTGTTTATGTACAAGAAAATGTTGCTAAAATGCTTGGTCATGAGGATTTAGAACTAAATTGTGCGGTTTCATTTGGTTTTCCAAATCAAAAACCTAAACAAAGGTCAAGAAAAGAATTAAAAAATATTATGGAGTGGTATTAATATAGAAAATAAAATACTAGATTTTTAACATACCAATTTAAATTAATAAATTTCTTTTCACAAAAATTTTTTTCATAAATATTTTCATTACTTAATAATTCACAATAATGAGGCCCATTCAATTTAATAGACAGTGTCCGTTGTTTTAAATTAAATATTCTATTTAACAAAAAAAGAGTGATAAGAACACTCAATTTCTTACGTTTACATTTTTAAATATTAATTTAAACACAATTTAAGAGAAGTAAAAAAATATTTTTTAAATATGTAAACTTGCATAAATCTTAACCTATGCTATATATAACACCTTCTAAAATCGATTTTAAGGGGCATTATATCAAAATTATGGGGCGAGATAAGAGGATCGAACTCTTGCATAACGGAACCACAATCCGCCGTGTTAACCACTTCACCAATCTCGCCATGTTTAATCAAGATTTACATGAGTTATTATATCAATTATTTTTTACTTTGACAAGGCGTTTTAGTGTTTTTAAATAAAAATTACAAAAATATAGACATCTCCCCATAATTTATTTATATGCTTTCATAGAATATGGGCGAGAGGTGAATTTATGAATCCATATAATAATAACTACTTTGCTAACACTAATAAAACTGCTATGTCAAATACAATAAACGCAGTTAATAATAATAATTTTAATAAATGCAATTATATTCAACAAGTTTCTCCATCAAATTTATATGATGCTTATAATGGTTTTGTAAGAGGAAATATGTATCCTGATTTATATAATCAATATAAGATATCAAAACCATTTGATATTGAACCTATGAATGAACAAGCACAAATGCTTACATATGTAGACGCTTATTCTTTTGCAGCCCATGATATCAACCTTTACTTAGATACTCATCCAGAGGATAGAGCAATGATAGAACTATACAATCAATATCGTATTGAAAGTGATAAAATGATTAAAGAATACGAAAGTAAATTTGGGCCACTTTTTGTAAATAGTGAAGCTACACTTGCGTGTCCTTGGCCTTGGAATGAGTCACCATGGCCTTGGGAAAATAAATAGGGGGAAACTAAGATGTGGAAATATGAAAAAAAATTACAATATCCTGTAAATATTAAAAGAAAGGATTTAAAGCTTGTTAAGTATATAATAACACAATATGGTGGTCCTGCTGGAGAACTTGCAGCGGCATGGCAATATTTAGATCAACGCTACAATATGCCTGATGATAGAGGAAAAAGCCTATTAACTGACATAGGTACTGAAGAACTTGCACACGTAGAAATAATATCTGCTATGTTATACCAATTAATGCAAGGAGCTAGCGTCAAAGAATTAGAAGAAGCTGGTCTTGGCGAGCATTATGCACAATTTGGTATGGACTTATTTCCAGCTGATTCATTCGGAAATCCATACAATATGTTACATATAAAATTAGCTGGAGATTATATTGCAAATATTGAAAGTAATATGGGAGCTGAACAAAGAGCAAGAGCAACTTATGAACATTTAATGGATCTTACAAATGATCCAGATGTACTTGCGCCACTTGCTTTCTTAAGAGAAAGAGAAATTGTACATTATCAACGTTTTAAAGAACTTAGGGATTATTACTTAGAAAAAAAGGAAAGATAGTATTTTTCCTCTTTTTTTTTACATAATATATGTGGTGACTCTTATGAAATATTTATTACTAATATTTGTATTTTTCTTAACAGCATGTTCTAAAACAAACTTAGATATAAATGAAATTAGATCAATTACATATAATGAAACAAAAATTATAGAAGATGATTTTAGTAAAATTACAAATAACTTAATGAAGCTAGAATTTACTTGTACTGATAGTAAAACTATAACTGGTTCTCATTTAAAAATAATAACTAATAATAATATTTATAATATTTATATTTCTGATAATTATTATATGGAGTTTATGGAAAATGATAAATATTGTTTATCAAAGGATGAAAATATAAAAGAAATATCAGAAGAATTAAAAGATATAGAAAAGATTTATAATGATGATACGTTTTTTAATATTGTGAATACAAATAAATATGAAGAAGATCCTAATGATTTATTAATTAAAGTAGATAAAAGTGATAATTATATAATTATTAATACATCTTATGAATTATATGATTTTAAAATTAACGAGATAAAAATTAATGATAATGATATTATTAATTATGAAGAGGTAAACTTAATATATGAAAATGAACATATTAAAAATTTTAATATAATTATTAGGAAAAGTGAGATTTCTAATATTAAAATAACTTTTAGAAATAAATATAATTATTTAGTGACTATTATACCCTATTTAGAAGATGATGAAATTAAATTCAATATAACATTTAAACAAAAATAAAATACTATATAAGATTAAATAAATATAGTATCCCAAATATTATTATTATTCCACCACCTAATAAACTAGACATTTTACCAATTTTATCATTTATATATTTACCTGTTTTTAATCCTATATATGTAAATACTAAACTAGTTAAAGAAAATATTATTGATGCTAATATATAATTATTTGTAATTGCTCTTAATCCAACACCCACTGAAAAACTATCTATACTAACAGCTAAACCAAAAAGAAACATCTGCGGTATTTTTAATAGAGAAATATTTTCTTCTTTTTTTAAACTTTCTAATATCATTTGTATACCAATTATTGTAAAAACTAAGAATACTATTATATTTATATCTACTTTAATTATTTTTAATACCATTGTTCCTAATGTATTACCAATTATTGGCATGAAAAAATGATATATTCCAACAATAATGGAAAGCATTATTATCTCTTTTTTAGAAAAACCTAAAGTACCATATGCAAGTG
Source organism: Clostridium sp. (assembly GCA_023665725.1). Classification (GTDB taxonomy): domain Bacteria; phylum Bacillota_I; class Bacilli_A; order RF39; family UBA660; genus UMGS872. The sequence goes on from JAMPDH010000006.1 coordinate 54,539, forward strand.
AAAGAGAAAATGCATCCATGCTAAGAGTTATTGCTATAGTTATTAATATAAAAAGTTCCATAAGATTTAGCCCCCTATAAAATTATATTTATAAGAGGCTTTTTTATACTAAATATACCTTTCTATTATTTCTTTAACTAAAGATTTATACTCAACTTCTTCATTTTCTTCTGCTTCTAGTACACATAGTGGTGGAAATAAAACGCACCACCAATTATTTCCTTCTCCTTCCCCTATCGTTACTAGTAATGATTCATAATATCCTTCTTCATATATTACACCTTTATATTCTTTTTGGGGAAAGTAATTTAATCCTAAATTAATTGTATATGGTAAGTTGTAATTATTTTTTAAAAATATATTATTAATTTTTTTATCTATTGAAGGTATATCATTTTTTATTTTAGATTTTGCTTCTTGTATTGTATCTTTAGAATCTATTATATTACTTATTTCTTTTTGAATAGATATTGCAACTTCCTTTTTTATATCTTGATCATAATTATCGTTACTATTAGCAACTACTCTAAGCCTTATTGCTTCATCAGGTATCTTCACGTTTTCTTCAAATATATTTCCAATAATACAAAATGAACTAATTATTAAAATAAATGTAATAAATGTTTTCAAAAAAATCGCCCCTTCTATTTAATAGTGAGCGATTTATTTTTTTTTATTCACTTATGATACGTTTCATTATTTATTATTTTGTATGATCTATATATTTGTTCTAGTAATATTACTCTAAATAATTGATGTGGAAAAGTGAGAAGAGAAAACGAGATTTTATAATTCGATATATCTTTTATTTCATGATGCAATCCATTTGAACCACCTATAATAAAGGTTATATTAGGATTTATACTTAAAGTATTTTGTATTTTTTTTGAAAAATCTATGGAATTAAGCATTGTTCCTTCTATTTCTAGTGTTATTATATAATCTTTTTTATTTATTACTTTAAGTATATTTTCCTTTTCTTTTTCAAGTGAATTTATTTCTTCATCGTTTACCTCTATTATTTCTAATTTAGTATACTTAGATAATCTTTTTGTATATTCATCTATTGCATCTCTATAAAATTTTTCTTTGATTTTACCAACACATATAATTTTTATCATACTTCTATAAGCTCCGTTTTTTCATGTTGTTTAGCAACTATTATTTCACAATTTTCTATTTTTTGTTCTTTTAATGTTTTTATAGCTAAATCTGGATCATTGTTTTCTTCACTTAAATGGGCAAGTATTATATGCTTTGTTTTAGGACCAGCAAATTTTTTCAAATACCTTGAGGAATCTTTATTTGATAAATGACCGTTATCTCCTAATATCCTTTGTTTTATATGATATGGATATTTAGTATTATTCATAAGCATATCTATATCATGATTACTTTCAAAAATATATAAATCTTTATTTTCTAATAGTTTGTGGCATTTAATATTTATATATCCTGTATCTGTTACATATACTAATGATTTATCATTACCTTCTATAATATAACCATTTGAATCTTCTACATCATGTGAAGTTTTAAATGGTGTTATAGTTAAATTTCCTATTATAAATTTATTATCTATAAATTCATAGTTTGGTAAATCTAACTTTAATTCTTTATACATAATTTCTGTTAAATAAACCTTAGTATTGTATTTTTTGGTAAAAACTCTTAATGCATCTACGTGATCCACATGTGTATGTGTTATTATTATACCTTTAATATTTTCAGGATTTGTAGAAAGTTCTTTCAAATTTCTTTCTATATATAGAGAAGTTGTTCCAAGATCTATTAATATCTCTGTATCTTGTTCTTTTACATAACAACTATTTCCTTTTGAGCCACTTGATAATACACAGACTTTCATTTTATACTTCCTTTAACATATTTACAAATGTAGATGTATTTCTTCTAAATATTAGATCTATAGTTGTTGTTGGACCACTACGATGCTTAGCAATTATAAATTCACTTTTACTTGTATTTTCATCTATTGATGGTTCTTTTGTATAGTAATCATCCCTATATAAAAAGGAAACTATATCAGCATCTTGTTCTATTGACCCCGATTCTCTTAAATCACTTAAAAGTGGTCTTTTGTCTTCTCTTCCCTCTACTGTACGGGATAACTGAGCTGCTGCTATTACTGGTATATTAAGTTCCATTGCAAGTGTTTTTAATGAACGTGATATTTCTGATACTTCTTGTTGTCTATTTCCTGAGTATTTTGCAGAACCACTAATTAACTGTAGGTAGTCAATAATTACCACATCTAATCCTTTTTCACTTGATGCTAGTCTTCTACATTTAGCTCTTATTTCTGCTATTGTTATTCCAGGTGTATCATCTATATATATATTTGTATCCTCTAGTTTACTTATTGCCTCTTGGAATTTTTTCCAATCTTCGTTTTCAAATTTACCACTTCTAAATTTATAACCATCTATTTGTCCAAGAGAAGAAAGCATTCTTTGAGCAAGTTGTTCTGCTCCCATTTCTAGATTAAATAATGCAACTGTTTTATTTGAATTAATTGCTATATTAGAAACTAAGTTTAATAAAAAGGCTGTTTTACCCATTGCAGGACGAGCTGCTATTATTATAAATTCATTTTCATGTAATCCCGATGTTACCTTATCTAAGTCATAAAATCCTGTTGCTATACCAGTAATTTCTCCTTTAGATTTAGATAGTGTCTCTAAATCAAGTTGTGTTTTTGTTAAAACTTCTTTAATTGATTTAAATTCTTCTGACTTTCTAGATTTAACAACATTTAATATTTTCTTTTCAGCATTATCTAATATTTCAGTTATATCATCTTTTGAAGTATATCCTATTGTTGCAATATCAGTTGCATTTTCAATTAAATTTCTAAGTATTGCTTTTTCTTCTACTATTCTAATATATTCATCTACATTAGCAGCTGTTGGGACTATATTTATTACCTCAGTTATATATTCTACTCCACCTACTTGTGATAAAATCTTCTCTTTATCAAGTTCTGCTGTAACAGTTGTTGCATCAATTGGAATTCCTCTTTCGGCTAAATTGCTAATTGTTTCAAAAATTTTACTATTTGCCTCTAAATAAAATAAGTCTTTGTTTAATACCTCCATTGCTCTTTGTAATGCATGGCGTGATAAAAACATAGCTCCAAGTACTGATTGTTCTGCTTCTATATTATTGGGTAATGATTTATTCATGTTGGTCACTTCCTTACTAATTCAATGGTTAAAATTGCATTTATATCTTTATATAAATTTATTTCTACCTTATGAAAGCCTAGTGTTGATAAAGGTATATCTAGTTTTAGTTGTTTTTTATCTATATCTATTTTTTTTTGTTTTAATTCAGCTATAATAGATTTTGTACTCACACTTCCAAATACTTTATCTTCTTTTCCTGTTGTTACAGGTATTTTAATTTTTAGGTTTTCTATTTTTGTTTTTAATTCTTCACATTCTTTTCTTTTTTGTATTTCATTTATTTTTTCTTGTTCATTTTGTTCTTCTAATATTTTTATGCTTGTTTTAGTTGCCGGAACTGCATAATTTTGTTTTATTAAAAAATTATTTGCATATCCATCTGATACATTTTTAATTTCTCCCTTTTTTCCTTGTCCTTTAACATCTTTTAAAAAAACAACCTTCATATTATCACCTCATTTTATTAGTTTTAATAATTTATTTTTAACATCTTTTATTGTACTTGACTCAAACTGTACTGCCGCAGAAGTAGGGCTTCCACCACCACCAAGTTGTTTAACTATTTTTTGAACGTCTATTTTACCAAGAGATCTCGCACTTATAGAAATTTTTTCTTTATCTATTTTTCCTATTACAAATGATGCTTCTACATCTTCAAACTGAATTAATTCATCTGCAACTTCTGCTAAATCTTTTTGGTTATATATTTCTCCATCTAAAATGCATAATATTACATCTTCTGTTACCATGTAACTACGCTTTATAAGGTTTCCTTTTTTTATGTAATTTTCCCTAGTTTCTTTTAATATCTCTGCTTTTTCACTATTATCTGCTCCCATTTCTAATAGTTTAGATGCTGCAAGATATGTATTACTTGTAGTTTTCATTACATAACTATTTGTATCTACTTCTATTCCAAGTAATAGTAGCGTTGCTACTTCTTTTAATGGATCTATTTTTAAATAATCTAAGAAAAATGTTACCATTTCAGATACACTTGAATAGTTAGAATCAATTATTTCATATATTGAATTTATTTTTGATGTATCATCTACTATATGGTGATCTAGTATTATTGTATCTAAATTAAGTAATTCTTTGCATTCTATTAGATTTTTACTTGAAGCATCTACTATTATTAATAATGTATTTTTATCTATTAAATTATTTGCTTGATTTTTATCTATAATTTTATATATGGATGTAGAATTTACTAATAATTGTATCCCTTTATTTAGCGAATTATTTACCTTTTTAGTATCTATATAAATATAAATATTTTCATTATACTTTTTACATATTTCATACATTCCAACTGCTGAGGCAAAACTATCAAAATCAGGATTCTCATGACCTGTTATAATAATTCTGTTATATTTTTTTACTATTTTTATTATTTCATTTAATTTTTTATGCATGACACACCTCCAAAATATTATACTATATTTTAATAATAAATAAAAGGAATAAGTTTGTCTATTCCTCTATTTCATAAATTTTCTCTAGACTTGTATTATAGTACTCTACTGTTTTATCCTTTGTTACTTTTATGTAATTAGGATATATATCTATCTCTTTTTTTATATCAAATGTTTTATATAAACCTGTATACAAATTGTATATTAATATATTATTATCACTTTTTACTTTTATGAAAGTGCTTTCATTGTAAGTATTTATACTATCATTTTCAAAGATATATAATGTTTTTAAAGATTTAATATCTTTTAATTCAATATTACCATCTTTTTTTGTAATTATTAATTTTAATGATTTTGTTATATTTAAATAATTATATAAATCACTAGGTAAATATAATATTTTATCATATTCACAAGGTAAAATTATTTTTTCATTTTCTTTTAAACCTATTTTATCTAAACAATTATATTCTGTATATATATTCAAAACTTTTTTTAAATTGCCTTCTAATGGTTCCTCTTTTAAAACTTCTCCTGTTATAAAATTATGATAATAATATCTTTGTGTTAAACCATAAGAAGAATATTTATAACCATAATCTATTTTCAATATGTCATCTGAATATAAAGACATCTCATTAATATTTTTATCTAATCTATACATTACCTTTTCATCTTTTAAATATAAATTGCTTTTAGGATTATTATTTATTATAAATATATTATCATCTTTTACTAATATTTCAGAGTTTTTTTCTTCATTTTCATATATAATTTTCCCTGTTTGTAATGATATAATTTTATCAGTTTCTCCTCGTATGCATATTTTTGCGTAATGTTCTTCTAAGTCCGTTTTAGATATTTCTATATCAATTGTAGATTCATCAGAATTTTTTTGTTTAAATATTATTTTACCATCAAAATTTATTATGCCTACTTCATTCATTTTAGAATTAATATAGGTTAGATATCCATAATCTTCATAATACACTATATAATCATCTTTAGTAAGTTGCTTTAATTTAGAATTATAAAGTTTATTATCCACAATCCATATCCTATAATCATCTATATATTTTATATTTGTAGAATATTGTGATTCTAATATTTTTTTTCCTTTTTTATTTATTATTTGGTATTTAGTGCCTAATGGATTAGTTTTATCTTCTATTCCTACTACTGCAAAATCACCATAAAATTGTGTTGCTGATAAATATGTTGGTTCAAGTAATATATTGCCTTTTGCATCAATATAGCCATATAAACCTTTTTTTTCTATAACTATCGGGTTATTTATATTATATATTTGTTCTAAATAATTAGATTTACCTCCTATAATCATTTTAATTATGAAACCTAATAATATTACCATAAAGGTTAATAAAGCTATTGCTGATATTTGTCTTATTTTAACTATTCTTAATCTTCTTCTTTTTTCAGGTTTTAATCGTACTCCACAATTAATACAAAATTTACTTGTTTTTTCATTTTCTGCATTACATTTTAGACATTTCATAGGATATTTCCTTTCTTTTATTTATGATTTTTTTCTGCTATTTTTTTTATTCTATCATATCTATGATGTAATCCGGATTTTGTTATTTTCTGATTTGTTTCTATAGAAATGATTTCTGATAATTCTGATAATGATGCTTCTTTATATTTTTCTCTATATTCTGCCGCAATTTTATCTTTTTCGGATAATGTTTCATATATTCCTATTTCTTTTAATAATTTTATATCTCTTAGTTGTTTAGACGATGTTTCTATTATTTTATCCACATTTGCTTGCTCACAATTATTAAGTCTATTTGTCATATTTCTATGATCTCTATATATTCTTATATCTTCATAGTAGAATAATGCCTTAGAAGCATTTATTATTCTTAAGAAATCACCTATTTTTTCTGCTTCTTTTACATATACCATATATTTATTATCCCTTTTTAAAATTTTGCTATTTAAATAATAATGATTTAAAAGATCATTTATAAATATTGCATATTCTTGTGTTTGAATAAAAAATTCCATATGATATCTTGATTTTTTTGGATCATTTATACTCCCACAAGATAGGAAAACCCCTCTTAAATATGCTCTTATTAAATTATCGTCTGCAATTATATAATTAAATGGAATATTTGTTTCTTCTAAACCTAAATAATTTAAAAACTTTTTTTCATCATATTTAAGTTCAAGTATATATATATATGATTTATTATAATTATATCCTTTTCTAACAGTAATTTTAGGAAGTATTTTATATATACTTTTAATTAAATCATATATTCTTTTAGCAACATTCATATTTTCTGTAGATATTTTAATTGTATCAGTTATTTGGCATGAATTACTTACAATAGCAGAAAATTCAGATATTTTTTCTGCTTCGGTTAACTCTAAATTAGTTATTTCTAATTTTATTGTTCCTGTAAAAGACATAATAATTCCTATAATAGATAAGTAAATATATTAAGAGCAACTTTTACCATATCATGTCTTAGTATATCGTTTTCTATTTTTATAAAATTTCCACTTATAACTTCTACACCTAATAATTCTACATTGTCCTTATCAAACAAAACAGGGTCTTTTTGCTCCAATGTTTGATACTTTTCTGCTATATCTACATCTATATGTCCATCATTTACTATTACAACGTCTACTTTTCTATTTCCTAAATATTCATTTAATGTTCTTATATGATCACTTACTGTAAAATCATCTGTTTCTCCTGGTTGTGTAACAATATTGCATACATACATTATTTTAGCAGATGATTCTTCCAAAGCTTGTTTTACTTCATTAGGAATTAAATTTGGTATGATGCTTGTATACAAACTACCTACACTTAATATAATTAAATCTGCTTCTTTTAAAGAAGTTAATGTTTTTTTAGTGACCTTTGGATTTTTTTTATAATATACATTTTTAATTGTCTTTTTAGATTGTGTTATAAAATGTTCTCCTTCAACTACTGAATTATCTGTCATAGTCGCAACTAATGTTACATCAGCATTTTCTGTTAAAGGAATAACTTTTCCTTTTAAATTAAGTATACCGCTTAAAGCTTCAATTCCCTCTGAAACTGAACCTGTAATATCTGTCATGGCTTGAAGCAAAAAATTTCCTACTGCATGCCCATTTAAATATCCATCTGTTTGAAATCTATAATTGAACATTTTTTCAAATAAAGGTTCTGTTTCTGATAAAGATATTAATACTCTTCTTATATCACCTAAAGCAGGTGAATTAAACTCTTTTCTAAGTATTCCTGTACTTTTACCATCATCACTAACTGTTACTATTGCGGTTAAATCTATAGGAAATTGTTTTAATCCTCTAAGTAATGAGGACATCCCATTTCCACCACCTAATACTACTACTTTTTTATTCATATTTATCCACCATATTAATTATAACATGTATTTCAACAAAAAAGATAATTAAAATATATTATAAAAAATAATATTAATTATTCCGTAATATATAGAATTGCATAATAAAAGATCAAAAATTTATTTTTGACCTCTTATTATATAACTTTATTTTATCCTGTTTTTATAATATCTATAAAGGTAAAGATTACCTACATAATTATCAAGTGTTCACTATTAATCACTAGAATGCGTTGTACCATCAGTTGTTTTAATTGTATATGATATAAACGGACAACTACCATTCACACAAGAATAACGCACATTAGAAGAATACGAATAAGTGCATGATGAACTTGTTCCAGACGATTGAGTAAGGGAATACCCTCCCCAGGCCGGATTGGTGCAACATCCACTAGGGTAACCTCCTGAGCAATAGCATACCGTTGCAGATGAAATCTGACTACAACTAATTGGGAAAGTTATATAGATTGAACTACAGTTTTGTGAAGCGCAAGAAGAGGTTGGTGTGAATAAAGTCGTACGTGAACCTGTAAACGATTTAGTATTTCCTACTTTATCGTAAGCTGTATATTCATAATAATATGTTGTATATGAGTTTAGATTTGATAACGTGCACGAAGTCGAAGACCCGGTTGCTTCTTTATCATATGATGTTGAAGTACCATATTTACATACTACTTTGTCAATCTGAGAATGTGAATCTGATGCAGTATAATTAAGTGTAATTGAGTATTTTGAGACAGTGTGAGTTCCGGTTGTAAGTGTCGGACTTGTTGCATCTATTTTTGCTATTGATCCTGTTGATGATTCACTATAATTTGTTCCATCATATGTTAATGCATATATTGTTCCTGTTTCAGTTGATGTTGTATTATATGTTACATTTACATTTCCACTTACTTTATACCATGTATCTGCTTTCAATGTTGTAGTTGAACTTATTGTTGTACATGTTCCTGGCTTTGTATCACTCCCACATGAGCTTGTTACACTTCTACTACTTGTTCCCTGTTTTGTTGTTTTCACATAATACTGTGGACTTGATATATTTGATGACGTATATGTTACTTTTGCTACTTGTTTTTGCAAATATCCATTTTTAAGTGTCGTTGGCGTATTTACAAGTTCTATTCCTGGTTTTGTAATTTTTTCTGTTGTTGCTTGTCCTGTTTTACATGTTGATGTATTTCCTACTTTATCACTTACACATATTTGATAATAATATGTTGTTTCTGTTGTTAATCCTGTTATTACACATGAACTTGTATCTACTGATGTTGCATTTTTATCATATGAACTTGCACTTGTTCCATATTTACATGTTGGTGTTCCTAGTCCTGATCCTGTATCAGACATTGTTAATAGTACTTCTATACTGCCAGTTTTTGCTATTGTATCTCCTAATTCTAGACTTGGACTTGTTATATCTATTTTTGTTATTGAACTTGTTGCTGCTTCACTATAGTTTGTTCCATCATATGTTAATGCATATATTGTTCCACTTTCATTTGA
>JAMPDH010000007.1 GCA_023665725.1 Clostridium sp.
AAGGATTAGAGCAAGGCATGAAGCAAGGCATAGAAAGAGGAATTGAACAAGGAATGAAAGAAGGGAAAATACAAGGAATTAATGAGAGAAATATAGAAATAGCTAAAAGTATGTTAAGTAAAAATTTTGATTTAAAGATTATATCTGAAATAACAAAATTACCTATTTCAGATATAACAAAACTAAATGAATCTTAATAATTCATAAAAATATATTAATTTATTTATAAACTATATTATAGTTTATAAATAAAGAGGTATTAGTTTTTAACACTTCTAATAATATTTCATACTATATTTTAGGAGTGGTTAATATGAATTTTTCAGATAACTTTTTTAAAAAAATCGAAAATAAGACAAATGTAAATAAACAGACAATCTTAGATTTAGCTACAAAACTTCAAAAAAATGATTTAAAGAATGAAAGTACATTAAGAGAAGTAATACAAGAACTAGGAAAAATGACAGGAAAAGATATATCAAAAGAAAAAGAAGATAAGATTATAAATGCTGTTGTAAACGACAATGTTCCAAAAGATATAGATAAAATGTTCTAAATAAGTTGTTTTAAGTATTAAAAATGTGCTAAAATTAATAATAGGTGGTTTAGCGTGATTGATATAAACAATTTTATAGAATTACTAGACAATATAGATGATTTAATAGATATATCCCTTGTTAGTTCCTTAAATGAAAATAGTGAAAACCTTGAAGTAGGGATATTAAGTTATATTAATAAAAACTATCCTTTTATATTAATATCAAAAGGGCCTATTTTAGAAATAGCAGAAAATGGATATAAAACTAGAACTATAAAATTTAAGGAAAATATGAAATTTAAGGTAGCAGATATAAGGTATAAATTAAATGAAAATATAATAGAAATTATTCAGGATGAAATAGATAAATTAAATAAACTTTTTACTTCTATCACGCTTGGAAGTAATTTTAATTATTTAGATTATATAGAAGATACTGTAGGAAATATAATGAAACTTCTCGTAGAAAAAAGTCATGGGTCCATGGTTTTTGCTAGAAATTCAATGAGCGTTAGAAAAGATGTTGAAACAATGATAAGTTCGTATTATCTAAATACAATGAGGGATTATGGCGAAAATTTAAAAATCAACTTTAAAATAAGTCAAAATATTATTGGCAATACAAAAACTAATTATTAAAATCTTGTTAAATACAAGTTTTTTTATGTTCTAATGCTTTTTTTATTTACATATATTTAACTAGATTATGGAAAGTAGGGAATATATGGAAAAAATTGAGATAATAAAAAGCATTACCGAAAGAACAGGTGGCGAACTTTATTTAGGAGTAGTAGGAGCAGTTAGAACAGGAAAATCAACTTTTATAAAAAAAGTTATTGAAAATTTAGTTGTACCTAATATTCAGGATGAATATGAAAGAAAAAGAGCTTTAGATGAAATTCCACAATCAGCGCAAGGAAAAGCTATAATGACAATGGAACCTAAATTTGTTCCAAGTAATGCTGCTAATATACAAATAGATGATTTTACAACTAGTGTTAGACTTGTAGATTGTGTTGGATATGTTATACCTGGGGCTAAAGGATATGAAGATGATAATGGACCTAGAATGGTAAAAACACCTTGGTATGATGATGAAATACCATTTGTAGAGGCTGCTGAAATCGGAACTAGTAAAGTCATAAAAGATCATTCTACTATTGGTATAGTTGTTACAACAGATGGATCAATAGGAGAGATATCTCGTGAAAATTACATAGAAGCAGAAGAAAGAATAGTAACAGAATTAAAAGAAATTGGCAAACCTTTTATAATGGTTTTAAATTCAACACATCCAAATTCGAGTGAAACTAATTCTTTAGCAACCGAATTACAAGATAATTATAATGTACCCGTAATACCTATAAGCGTTGAGGACATGTCAGAACGTGACATATATTCAATTTTAAGAAGTGCGCTTTACGAATTTCCTGTATTAGAAGTTAAAGTAAATATGCCAGATTGGATAGCTTGTTTATCTCCCAATAATTGGTTAAAGAAAATTTATATAGAAAAAATAAGAGAAAGTGTAATTGAAATTGATAAATTAAAAGATATAGATAATATAACAACACATTTTATAGATTGTGAATATATTAAAAAAGCATATTTATCAGATGTAGATACATCTACTGGAATTGTAACTATTACGTTAGAATCACCAGATGATTTATATAATCAAGTACTTAAGGAAATAATAGGGATAGATATTAATAGTAAAAGTCAATTATTAAAATTATTTCAAGATTATGAAGAAGCTAAAAAGGAATATGATCAAATTAAAGATGCCTTAAAAATGGTAAAAGCAACAGGATATGGTGTTGCAAGCCCATCTCTTGCTGATATGAAATTGGATACACCAGAAATAATTAAGCAAGGTGGAAGATATGGTGTAAAACTTAAAGCAGTCGCACCTTCTATACATATGATTAGAGTTGATGTTGAATCTACATTCGAACCAATTATAGGATCTGAAATACAAAGTAAAGAACTTATAAATTATTTAATGAAGGACTATAATACTGAACCAGATACTATTTGGAAAAGCGAAATATTTGGAAGAAGTTTAGATGTTATTGTTAAAGAAGGAATTCAAGCTAAATTATCATTAATGCCAGAAAATGCAAGACATAAATTACAGTTAACATTATCTAAACTTGTAAATAAAGGTTCAGGAAACTTATTTGCTATAGTATTATAAGCGTTATTTAACGCTTTTAATTTTTTTTAAAAAGTATTATAATATTTAAGGTGAAGCATGAGAGTATATATAAATAAACATGTAATTAATTCTAAAGTTGATTTAAATATAGTTCATATATCTGATATACATTATCATGATAATTATAATTTAAAAAATTTAGATAAAATAGTAAATAGTATAGATAAGTTAAATCCAAATTATATATGTATAACAGGTGATTTAATAGATACTAGCGACATAAGTGATGAAAATATAGATAAATTTTGTATATTTTTAACTAAATTAACTAATATTTCTAAAGTCATAGTTGTTTTGGGTAATCATGATGTTATAAGTATAATTGGTAAAAAACGCATTTATCATGTTAATGAATATTTTATATCTAAATTATATAACATAAAGAATTTATATTTACTTAGAAATTCAAAAATAACATTTACAAATATAACATTTATAGGATATGAACCTAGTATAGATTATTATGAAATTATGAAAATTAATAATTTTAATTTACCGAATTTAAACAAAGAAAATTTTAATATATTATTAACCCATATACCAGATCTCGTGTTAAATAATAATATAAATGTTGAAAATATCGATTTAATTTTATGTGGACATACACATGGTGGATTAATGCCAGAGTTTATAAAAGGTAATATGGGATTAATATCGCCAACAAAAGAGTTTTTTCCTAAAAATGTTAGAGGTATAATAACACTTAAAAATACGGAACTTATAATATCAAGTGGTATAACTAAATTATCTAAATTATCACATTTATCACTATTTAATGGATTATATAGTAGTAATATTGTTAATATTATTGTGAAAACTAAGGTAATAAAATCAAAAAACATATATTAAAATTACAAAAAACATTGATTTTACATACTTAGTATGGTAATATTAAATTGTAAGCAAGATAGAGCTTGTTTATTAATACGAGGAGGTATATTAAATGACAAAAACTGATTTAGTTGAATTCGTAGCAGAAAAAACAGGATTTACTAAAGCTGATTCTTCACGTGCTTTAGAGGCAGTGATAGAAGGAATTACTAAAGGATTAAAAAAAGAAGGAAAGGTAGTAATAACTGGATTTTTAACTGCTACTGCTAAGCACAAAGATGCTAAACAAGGGCATAATCCAAGAACAGGAGAAAAACTTACAATACCTGCAAGAATTGCTGTTACGTTTAAGGCTGGTTCTAAACTAAAAGATGCTTTAAACTAAAATTGATAATAAATAAGCAGTAAAGAATATGTATTTAGACTTAATAGTTTAAATACGTATTTTTTTTGATAAAAAATATATATAGTGATATTAATTATATTAAATTCAGATGATTAATATCATAAAAATTAGTCAAATAATAGTAAATTAAATTGGTTAAAACTTTAAAATATGTATTTAAACGAAATAAATTATTAATATGAATTATCATCAATAATATTAATGTTTGCAATAATAGCTATAGTACTAGTTTTATAACAGCATTTAAATCTAAATTATAAAATAACTAAAGGGGTATAATTAAATATTTATGAATTTTTTAATTTATATAATAATATTAAGCATATATTTTTATAGGTGTTTTTATGAAAAAGAGTTTAATAATACTTATATTATTAGTTTTAAATATAACTATATATATAAGTAAAAGTAAGACAATGGAAGTTGGAATTATAGATTTAAACTTAAATGAAAATGATAAAGCCTTTACATTATTATCACTTGAAAACAGTAAGTCAATACTTATAAATAACCAAGATTTATTACTACTAGAATATATTGATTCAACAGATATAGAAAAATCCTTAAAATTATATGGTATAGATATACTAAATAATTTAATATTAACTTCTCCAACTACAATAAATATAAAAAGTTATAATAAACAAACATTAAATCATAACATAAATATAAGTAATATAAATGTAATAAAAAAGGATAATATAATATTAATGGATTATTATAATTATAGATTTTGTATATATAAAAGTGGCAAAGAAAAAGATTTGGAAAGTTGTGATTTTATATATTTTTTAAGTATAGATAACGTTGATTTTTCTGATAATATTTTAGCTGTATTTTTTGACTTAGGAATTGAAAAAGAAAAAATAGAAAGATATTATGATAAATGGGTTGATAGTTATATATTAAAAGAAAATAGTTTTTATACATTAAAATTATCAAAAAATTTTTATGATGTCATTGAAGTACCATTAAATTAATATACAAAATACTTAAAATAAGGTATAATAACTTATGGTGATTTACGTGATGGATAAATTTATACAAGTTATAAGTGAAAAGGATTATATTGTTCCAAAATTAATTTTACTTAACTATAAAAAACTTTCAATAACTGCAGAAGAATTGATTTTAATAATTTATTTGATAAATAATGATAATTGTTTTGATTTAAAAAAAATAAGTTATGATTTAAATGTTGAAAGCAAATCTATAATGCAACTTATAAATAGTTTAGTATCTAAAAATCTTGCAACATTAGAAGTTAAAAAGAAAGGTAATACAAGAAGTGAATATGTAAACCTAGGACAAATATATAAAAAAATAGCTTTTGACTTTATAGAAGAAAAACAAGAAAAAAATAATAATATATTTGATAGATTTGAGACAGAATTTGGAAGAACACTATCCCCAATGGAGTATGAAATAATAAATTCTTGGTTAGAAAATTTTAAGGAAGAAACTATTATACTAGCGCTAAAGGAATCTATTTATAATGGAGTAAGTAATTTAAGATATATAGATAGAATTTTATACGAATGGCAAAAAAAAGGTATTGAAACTGAGGAAGACATAGAAAAAGATAGAAAAAAGTTTAATTCACATAAAAAAGTAACTGAAACATTCGATTATGACTGGTTAAATAATGAATAGCAAAATATTTGATTATTTAGATGAATTGATACCAAATCCTACATGTGAATTAAATTATAAAAAAGACTATGAACTTTTAATAGCTACAATGTTAAGTGCCCAAACAACTGATAAGAGAGTTAATAGTGTAACAGAAGTTTTATTTAAAAAATATCCAACTATAAAAGATTTAAAAGATGCACCAATAAATGATGTTAAAAATATAATAAGATCTATTGGGACATATAATAAAAAAGCTATCAATGTTATTGATATAGCAAATCATCTTTATTTAGAACAAAACGGTATAGTTCCAAACGATAGGAATTATTTAGAAAACTTGCCTGGAGTGGGAAGAAAAACAACTAATGTTGTATTAAGCAATTTATATAATGAACCATGTATTGCAGTTGATACGCATGTTAAAAGAGTAAGTGCAAGGCTTGGAATATCTAAATTTACAGATAATGTTTTAGAAGTTGAAAAAAAGCTAAATAAAGTAATCCCAAAAGAAAAATTATCTAGGATTCATCATCAATTTGTATTATTTGGAAGATATTATTGTAAAGCCAAGAATCCTAATTGTAATAATTGCAAAATAAAAGAATTTTGTAAGAAAAATGATTAATTTTCAATGCTATTTGGATAATTTTAAGAAAAATATTCAATATAATATTGAGGAGGAATTTATGGATAATAAAGAAAATGAAGTAAATGTATTAGATGAGTTGAATAAAGGGGCATGTATGGGAATGGATGCAATACACTATGTTATAGAAAAAGTTGAAGATGATTCCTTACATAAGGTTTTAACTGCACAATATAATGAATATAAGCAGATATCTGACAAAATTTGTGATTTATACCCAGAATATAGTGAAAAAAAGCCTCATGAAACAAATGTAATGAATAAGGTAATGACATGGTATGGTGTACAACTAAATTTATTAACTGACAAAAGTAATTCTAAAATAGCAGAACTTTTATTGCAAGGAACTAATATGGGGATTATTGAAGGAAGAAAATTATTAAATAATAAAAATACAGATAATGAAGTTCATTCTTTAGTAGAAAAGTATGTTGCAGTTCAGGAAAAGGCAGTAGAAAAATTAAAAACTTTTTTGTAAAAAAAGCTTAGCAATAGCTTAAGCTTTTTATAATTCTTTTCTATTTATATTTTCTGCAGTTAGAGTAACACTTTTATTGATGAATTCTATTTCAAATCCACATGCTTTAGAAATAGTATATACAGTATTATAACTTGGTTCAAATTTTTCATTTTCATACTGAGAAATAGTATTTTGAGGAATACCTGTAATATTTGATAACTCCTCTTGAGTTAACCCTCTACTTTTTCTAATAGTTTTCAGGATTTTTCCAATCATAATAACCACCCGCAATAATTATCTCATTATAAGATATTTTTTTCTTGAAATATCTTTGAGGCAGATATATAATATTAGTAGAACTTAAAGTTCCTTTCTATTAATATTATTTGATGTAAGGGTACAAGATTTTCCTTTAAATTCTATTTCAAACTCGCAAGCATTAGAAATTTTAGTTATTATTTCAAAAGTAGGTTCAATTCTACCGGTTTCATATTGAGAAATAGTATTTTGAGGGATACCGGTCATATTTGATAAGTTAGTTTGTGTCATGCCTTTAAGTTTTCTCATGGTTTTTAATATTTTTCCAATCATATTAATCATCTCATGAATAAATTATCTCAAAGTTAGATATAACATTGTCGATTTATCTATTTTTGAGATAGAAATTAAATTTATAACATTAAGGAGTAAAGTATGAATGAATATTTAAAAAAAATAGTATTAAATTATATTTTACCTAATTATGATAAATATTCAAAAGATGGATTTGAGTTTTGGCTTCATGATGATTATATTAGAATAAAGTATAATCATAAAGTATATAAAGCAAAAATAATATTCGAAAATAGTACTTTATATTGGTATTTAACTCCATATAATAAATCATACTTTTTGACTGAAATTAAAAATGATAATTCATTTGAAGCATTAATATTTGCAATACGAGATAATCATAATTATTTTGAAAATAGTGAAAACTAATTTTTTTTATAAATATAATATAATGGTGGTTATTTTGTTAATATCTCATAGGGGTAATGGATTACATAAGTATGCGGAAAATACAAAAGAAGCAATTTTTTCTGTATTAAATGAAGCAGTAGATGGTGTAGAGTTTGATGTAAGACTCACATTAGATAATAAATTAATCATAAGTCATGATCCTATTATTAATGGAAATATTATACGATTAACTCCACTTAAAATTTTAAAAAAGCATGCAAATGTATCCACGTTAAATGAAATTTTAAAAAAAATAAAAACTAATAAAATAATATTGATAGATATAAAATCAGAGTTAGATGATCATATAAAAATATGTAATTTATTAAATAACATATTAAAAAAATACAACTTAAATATATATATTTGTAGTTTTAATAAAAAAATAATTGATAATTTAATTGGCAAAGTTGGATTGTTAATAGGATATTATATAAATAAGAAATATTTATACAATAATTATTATTTTAATATAGTCCATTATAATTATAAAGATTTAATTGATTCTAAAAAGGAAACCTTTATTTGGACTATAAATGATAAAAATAAAGCAATTTTAATAGATAGTAATAAATATATAATTACCGATAAATACTATTTAATTAAGTAGTACTTTTTCTATTATTATAACAACACTTTTATCAATACTTTTTATTATTTTACATATTTCATTTTTATTTTTTCTTTTAGATAATAAAATTATTTTCCCATTATCTTTAGTATTTATTATTTTGTAATCTTTAAGTATTTTTAATAGTCTTTTTTTATACTTTGGATTTATTATACATGTAATCATATTATTACCCATGGCAATAGATTCCTCAATCAAACTTCCTATATATGAGCCTATGGAAGTGCCTAGAATAAAAGCAATTACTTTAAAATAATCATTTGAAACATCAATTATAACTATACCTGTAATTATAATCCAAACTAAACTTATGAATAGCTGTAGTATAGCACCAATTATTTTTTTTCCATTTGCTACAACTATTAACCTCATTGTACTTAAAGCATTTTCTATAACTTTTGATATAAATATTATAAAGTATATCATTTTATAGTAACTCCGCTATAATAGTGTTTTATAATTTGTGAATAATTATATCCGAGTTTTGCCATTTCATTCGCACCATATTGACTCATTCCAACACCATGACCATATCCATACGTTGTAATTTCCACATTATCATCATTTAAAGAAACTTCAAAGTCAGCGGATCGTAATTTTAAAATCTCCCTAAATTTAACACCAGTAAAACTTTTATTATTTATTATAATATTCCTAACTCTTCCCGAATCGTTATGAATTATTTCATAAGTAATAGGTTCTTCTATATCAAGTCCTAATAAATTGGTAAATTCATCTATAGAAAATTTTACTGTTTTCTTATATGAATTAACTTTTTTATCCCAACTACTTTCAACACTTTTAAGGTATGGTAAACTTTTTCCCCATACTTCAGAACTATTTTCAGTATATCCATTACTAGTAGAATGATAATAAGCTTCAATATATGAATTGTTATATAGAACTACTTTACCTTTTGTAGATTCAACAGCTGATTTTATTTTAGAGTAATATTTACTATAATCACTACCCCATACAGCTTGCAACTGTTTATTATCTTTATATGCTTGTGTTGAAACTGTATCTGTAAGTTTTTTACCATCTTGTATGCTTTTTAATGCATATGTCCTAGCTACTATAGCTTGAGCTTTTAATGCTTCTATATTAAATGATGCAGGCATCTCCGCACCTACTACACCGATTATATATTCCTCTAGTTCTATATTTAATATAGTTCCATTATTTCTATATACAGTTACCATTTGAGCATTATTTTTTTCATTTGTTACCTTGTTTTGAGTAGTAGAAGAGGTTTCTTTTGATACATTATTTGTAGTATTATTTTGATGTGTTTGCGTATTTTTATTTGTAGATGAGGTATTATTTGATGAACTAGTATTTTTTTTAGTAGTACTTTGATTTTTATTTTGCGATGAGCTAGTGTTTTTATTTTGTGACTCTTTATTAGAAGTTTTATTATTAGTTGTAGAACTGTTTTTTTCACTTGCAGGTTTTTCTTCCTTTATACTTTCCACTTCTTGTTTTTTAGAAATATCATTTGTATCATCTATAATTATTTCATAATCTGTTAAGTTTTTTTCCGTAAAATCATGTATTATTATTTTAGATACATAATTATATGGATTGGGCGTTAAAACTGAATTTTGAAGCTTAATAGGGTTAATTAGTAAAGTGCTTATTATTATACCAGAAACTACTACAAGAACTTTTTTTCCAGTGAAGTTAATACTTTTTATAAAGGATTTTATATTTTTAAATATACCATCACTTTTAAAATCTTTAGAAAATTCATAATTATAATCTAGATATAGAAATAAAACATCTTCTCCATTTTGGTTAATTATTTTATATCCGCTTATCATTAATATCACCTGTTTTATTATTGGTAAAAAACATAAAAAAATACTAATTACATAGTATAATGTTATAAGTAATCTAAAATTATTAAAATAAATATAAAAGGTATTAAAAAATGTCGAATTTTGTGTTATTATATATAATATAGAGGTGGACTAATATGGATTCAATATTGTTGATACTTATTACTGTGTTTTTAGTTTCTATGATTTTAGTTGCAATAGTTTTGAATGTAATGCAAAGTAGAAAAAATTCTAAAATAAAGAAACAAATAGATAAATTAGAAGTTGAAAAAAATGAAATAAATAGTATGCCTATAGTTCCAGAACTTTCTAAATTAGATTCATTTTTAAAAAATGATAAATTTGAAGAAATGTATAATGATTGGAAATCAAGGCTTAATGATATAAAAGAAAATCAATTGCCTAAAATAACAGACATGTTAGTAGAAAGTGATTTTGTTTTAAATCAAAAAGATTATAGAGGGGCATTACTTAAAATAGCTAAACTTGAAATAGAACTTTGTAAAGTGAAAACAAGTTCTACTGAACTTCTAAATGAAATAAAAGAAATAACTGGAAGTGAAGAAAAAAATAGGGCAATAATAACTAATTTAAAATCTAAATATAGAGAATTATATAAAAAATTTACTGAAACAGAACCTGAATTCGGAGATATAGGGAAATCTGTGCATTTACAATTTGAAAAAATATCCAAAAGTTTTGAAGCTTTTGAAATTGCCATGGAAAATAATGAATATATTGAGGTAACTAAAATAATAGAATCTATTGATAAGTTATTAAATCATATGGAAACTGTTATAGAAGAAATACCTGCTATAGTAATAATGGCGACTAATGTTTTACCTAACAAAATAAATGATTTAAAAATTGAATATGATAAGATGGTTAAAAATGGATATCCTCTTGATTATTTAAATGTTGAATATAATATTGAAGAGGCTTATAAAAAAATTCAAGAAATTATGGATCGAACTAAAGTTTTAAATCTGGAAGATGGTTTATTTGAACTTAAGGTATTGTTAGAATACTTTGATTCTATTTTTAACGATTTTGAAAAAGAAAAAATAGATTGCAATAATTATGATGAAACAAATAAAAAGTTTAGAGTTAAATTATCTAAGTTAGATGAATTGATAAAAGATATATTTAATCAAATAAACGATATTAAAAATGTTTATCACTTATCAGATGAAGACATTAAATTATTAGAGGAATCTAGAAAAGATGTAGAAAAATTAAAAGAAGATTATAAAACACTTATGGAACATTCTAGAAAAAATACATTTGCATTTTCTAAATTAACTAAAGAAATTGATAATTTATTTATAAAGCTTATAATGATAGAAGATAGAGTAGATAATACATTAGATGTAATTGGTGGAATGAGAGAAGATGAAGCTCGTGCTAGACAACAGTTAGATGAAATAAAATCAATTTTAAAAGATTCAAAGTCTAAAATTAGAGAATATAATCTACCAGTTATTCCAAAAACATACTTTGTAGAACTAAAAGAAGCGCAGGCGGCTATAAAAGAGATTATAAAAGAACTTGATAAAAAACCTATAACTATAGAAACATTAAATACTAGAGTTGATACAGCACGTGATTTAGTGTTAAAATTATTTACTAAATCAAAGGAAATGATAAAAACTGCTATGTTTGCTGAAATGGCTATAGTATATGGAAACAGATATAGAAGTAGTGTAGAGGATTTAGATAAGTGTTTATCAACATCAGAAGCATTATTTTTTAAAGGTGAATATCAAAAATCTTTAGAGTTAAGTATAAACTTTTTAAATAGAATAGAACATGGAATATATGATAAACTTTTAAAATTATATAATGTCTAATAAGTTTTGGAATAATATCCAAAACTTATTTTCAAATAAAAATTTTGACTTGTAAATATCCTATATGTATAATAATAAATATGTCCATTTTAAAAGAAAGGAAAATAATTATGGAAAAACTTTTATTGGTAAAATATGCAGAATTAACAACAAAAAAGGGAAATAGGAAACAATTTATAAAAATTTTATATCAAAATATTGAACATGCTCTTTTAAATACAGAATATGAAATAAAATATAATTTATCTTGTATGTATATAAAAACTTCTGATAAATATTTAAATGACATAATTCATAAACTTTCAAACGTATTTGGTATACATAGTATAACAGTATCCGAAAAGGTAAATAATAATATAGACGACATAGGATTAAAAGTAATTGAAGTTTTAAAAATGAGAAATTTTAAAACTTTTAAGATAGAGACAAAAAGATCAGATAAAAATTTTAAATTTACATCTTTGCAAACTAGTTCTAAAATAGGTGCGATAGTTTTGAAAAATATAGATTGTTCTGTAGATGTACACAATCCAGATATAACAGTTTTTGTTGAAATTAGAAATGAAGGTACTTATATATATATAGATTTCATTAAAGGACTTGGAGGTTATCCTGTAGGGATTCAAGGGAAGGGACTTTTAATGTTAAGTGGAGGTATAGATAGTCCTGTAGCAGGTTATTTATCCTTAAAAAGAGGAGTTAACATAGAATGTCTATACTTTGAATCATTACCACATACTAGCATAGAAGCAAGAAATAAAGTTTTAAAACTAGCAAGCATTTTAAACAATTATTCTAAAAATATAAAAGTTCATGTAGTTCCTTTTACAAAAATTCAAGAAACTATATATAAAAATGTAGAGGATAGTTATATTATAACCATTATGAGAAGGATGATGTATAGAATAGCTAGTATATATTCTAAAAAATTAAAATGTAAAATTATAATAAATGGAGAAAGTATAGGGCAAGTTGCATCTCAAACATTAACTAGTATGAGTGTTATTAATAATGTTACAAATATTCCTATCATCAGGCCTGTTGTTTGTATGGATAAATTAGAAATTATAGAGGTAGCAAAAAAAATAAATACTTATGAAACAAGTATATTACCATATGAAGATTGCTGTACTATATTTTTACCAAAACATCCAGTTATAAATCCAGAATTAAATAAATGTTTAGAATTTGAAAAAAAGTTTAATTATGAAAATCTAATAGATGAAGCAATTAATAACATTAAAATTTTTAAAGTAGATGAAAAGAAAAATGATTTATTATAAAAAAATTAAACCAAAAATTACCAATAAAAAATATGTATGAAATTTGAACTTGTACACATGCTATTAGTGTACAGGAGGTGAAAACCATGAATAACAGTAAATCAACTAATAAATTCGTAGTTCCTGGAGCTAAACAAGCTATAGATAAAATGAAATATGAAATAGCTAGCGAATTAGGAGTTAATTTAGGACCAGATGCTACTTCAAGAGCTAATGGTACAGTTGGTGGTTATATCACTAAGAGATTAGTTCAAATGGGTGAACAACACTTAGGATCTTCAAATTACCAAGGATAATTTAAGAAAAATAGGACAGTTTTTATGACTGTCTTTTTAATTCCCATTATTATTTTTAACATTTATTATCATAATATTAGTGGTAGAAATTGTATAATTAAATTAAGGTATTATGGAAATAATAATAATAAAGGCGGTGAAATATATGAGTAATAAATTAGTAGTTCCTGGAAGTAAAAAAGCAATAGAAAATTTAAAGTATGAAATCGCTAGCGAACTAGGAATTAAATTAGGTGCAGATACCACAAGTAGACTTAATGGTACAGTAGGCGGATATATGACAAAAAAATTAGTTGAACTTGGTAAACAATATTACCAAGATTCAAGTAAGTAAATTATATTAAAACTATTAACATTTTAAGTTAATAGTTTTTAAATGAAAAATAAAATTAAAAATATCTAATAAGTTTATTTTTTCTTACAAAATTTTATCAATTAACCCATACTCTAATGCTTCTTCTGCGTCTAAAAAATGATCTCTTTCGGTATCTATTTCTATTTGTTTTAAATCTTTACCAGTTTGGATAGATAAAATTTTATTTAATTTGCTTTTAAGTTTTAAAATTCTTTCGGCTGCAATTTTTATTTCAGTTGCTTGGCCTTGCGCTCCACCTAGCGGTTGATGTATCATAACTTCACTATTAGGAAGTGCATATCTTTTTCCTTTTTTACCACTTGAAAGTAAGAATGCTGCCATACTTGCACACATTCCAATACAAATAGTAGAAACATCACTTTTTATAAAATTCATTGTATCATATATAGCCATCCCAGATGTAATAGATCCACCTGGTGAATTAATATACAAACTAATATCATCATGATTTATAGAATCTAAGTATAAAAGCTGTGCTACAACTATATTCGCACTATTATCATTAATTTCATCGCTTATTATAATTATTCTATCTTTTAGTAATCTAGAATAAATATCATAAGCTCTTTCTGAATTATTGTTACGTTCAATAACTGTTGGTATAAGCATATTATCACTCTCCTTTTATATAATAGAATATAAAAGTATAAATTATTCATTAAAATATGTGACAAATTTCTAATTTTTTGGTAGAATTATATTGTAAATAGAATAAGAGGGAAAAAGATGGCTAAAATATTAAAAGTTAATTTTAGAAATACTGAAACTATGAGCTTTGAGGAAGGCACTACATTTTATGAAATAAGCAAAAGTTTTCAAAAACATTATAATTACGATATAGTTGGCGCGAGAGTAGATAATCAAATAGTGGATTTATCAACAAAAATAAAAAATAAATGTGATATTGATTTTTATGATAGAAGTAGTATACCTGGAAATAGTATTTATGCAGCTAGTGTTCAATTTTTAATGATAGTTGCATTTAATAAAATTTATCCTGATGCTGAAATTATAATTCAAAATTCAATAGATAAAGGTGTTTACTGCGATATAATAGGTTTAAAAATTAGTGAAAATGACCTAAAAAGAGTAGAAGAAAAAATGTTTGAACTTCATAAACAAAACTTATTATATACTAAACTTAGTGTTGATAGACTAGATGCTATTAGTTATTTTGAAAAGAAAAAACAAATTGATAAAGTTAAAGTCTTAAAATATATAAGCAATAGTTATATAAATTTATATAGATTAGATGATGTATATGATTATTATTTTAGTGATATGGCTTATAGTACAGAAGCTATAAATGATTTTAAATTAACTTATATAAAGGAAGATGGATTTGTTTTGAGTTGGCCAAATATATATAATCCTGAGTGTACTTTAGATTATGTACACAAACCAATGGTAGCACAGACATTTGCTGATTACACAAGATGGGGTAGTATTGTAAATGTTTCTAATGCGGCTGATTTAAATGAAATAGTATCATCTGGAGACTATGGAGATATTGTAAGACTTGCAGAAACACATTTTGATAATCAACTATCAGATATAGCAGGGCAAATTTATCAAAGAAAAGAAACCGTAAAATTTGTACTTCTTGCAGGACCTAGTTCAAGTGGTAAAACTACAACTTCTAAGAAATTGGAAATTTATCTACAGAGTAGAGGTTTTAAAACTCATCGTATTTCAGTAGATGATTACTTTATAAACCGTAAAAATGTAAAACCAGATGAGTCTGGAGAATACGATTTTGAAAGTTTAAAAGTTGTGGATTTAAATTTGTTTAACAGACACTTATCTAAACTATTAGAGGGTGAAAAAATTCAATTACCAGAATACAACTTTATTACTGGTGAAAGGGAATATAATAAGAAATATTTAAAATTAGAAGAAAATGATATAGTAATAATAGAGGGTTTACATGCATTAAATGATGAACTTACATTGACAGTAGATAGAATTAACAAATTTAAGATATTTATCGCGCCATTTACTCAAATAAATATAGACAATCATAATAGAATACATACAAGTGATACTAGAAGACTTAGAAGGATTATTAGAGATAGTAAGACAAGAGGATATAGCGCTGCAGATACATTAAGAATGTGGAAAAAAATTAGGGATGGAGAAGAAAAATATATTTTTCCATATCAAAATGATATTGATGCCGTAATAAATTCTGCATTATTATATGAACTTGGTGTTTTAAAAACTTATGTAGAACCTTTACTATTTTCTGTTGAAAAAACAGATGAAGTTTATCCGGAAGCCATAAGATTAATAAACTTTCTAAGAAACTTTTTACCAATACCTAGTGATGAAGTTCCAATGGATTCAATACTTAGAGAATTTATTGGTGGAAGTGGATTTAAAGATAAATAGGAAAGAGGAAAAAAATGATAAGAGTTGCCATAAATGGTTTTGGAAGAATAGGACGTTTAATTTTTAGAGAAATGTTTAATAATGGATTTGAAATAGTTGCTATAAACGATTTAACAAGTCCAGATATGCTTGCATACTTACTTAAATATGATTCTGTTCAAAAAAGATTTGAAGGTCATGAAATAAAATCAACTGAAAATTCTATTATAATTGATGGAAAAGAAATACGAGTATATAAAGAACAAAATCCAGCTAATTTAAAGTGGAAGGAATTAGCAATAGATGTAGTTATGGAATGTACAGGTATGTTTTGCTCTAAAGAAAAATCTATGTCCCATATATTAGCAGGTGCTAAAAAAGTAATAATTTCAGCTCCAGCAGGAGATGAATTACCTACAATTGTTTATGGAGTTAATGAAAAAGTATTAACTAAGGAAGATAAAATTATAAGTGCAGCATCATGTACTACTAATTGTTTAGCTCCAATGGCTAATGCACTTAATAAATATGCCGAAATTAAAAGTGGCGTAATGACAACAGTTCATGCTTACACAGGAGATCAAATGTTATTAGATGGTCCACATCGTAAAGGTAATTTAAGAAGAGCAAGAGCAG
Source organism: Clostridium sp. (assembly GCA_023665725.1). Classification (GTDB taxonomy): domain Bacteria; phylum Bacillota_I; class Bacilli_A; order RF39; family UBA660; genus UMGS872. The sequence continues at coordinate 17,023 of JAMPDH010000007.1, forward strand.
CGGGAATTAATATAGTTCCAAATTCAACAGGAGCTGCCAAAGCTATTGGACTTGTAATTCCAGAGTTAAATGGAAAATTAATAGGTTCTGCTCAGCGTGTACCAGTTGCAACTGGTTCTTCAACAATTTTAACAGCGGTGGTAGTTGGTAATAATGTAACAAAAGAAGCTGTAAATGAACATATGAAAGAATATTCTAATGAGTCATTTGGCTATAATGATGAAGAAATTGTATCATCTGATGTTATTGGAATACATTATGGCTCTCTTTTCGATGCTACTCAAACTATGGTAATACCAATAGATAATAATATGTATCAAGTACAAGTAGTATCTTGGTATGATAATGAATATGGATATGCATGTCAAATGGTACGAACTGCTAGATATTTAATGGAAAATGTAGGGTAATTAATTTCTACTTGCAAAAGTTTTTAAAAAAATATATACTGTATATAGTATAAGAGGTGCTTATGAAAAAAGGATTTACTTTAATAGAATTAATTGGAATAATAATTATTTTAAGTTTAATAGTTTTATTTTCATTTCCCTCTATAATAAAATCATTAAAATCTAATGATAATTTGGAATATGAAAAATTTCTAGAAAATTTATATATGGCCGCAGAAACTTATTATCAAAGCAATAAGAGTATATGTAATTTTAATGAAAAAGAAACTTGTGATATAGAAATAAGTATATTAGCAGATGCTGGTTTAGTTAAAGAATCTACTATTAATCCAAGTACTAACAAGAAAATATCAAGACTTGATATGATTACATTAAAAAAATCAGAAGATAATAGTATTTCTTATACATACACCCCAGTTGAGTAACATTAATAAATACTAAATTTAAATATTAATAATAAATTATATTAAGAAAGGAATTTGTAATATGAACGATAAGGAAAAATGTTTATCTAAAATAGAAAGAAATATGAGTGTAATTAATGAGGTTCCAAAAAATTATAAGGATGCCTTTATAGCGCATATAACATGGTCAAATACAATGCTTGAACAATTAGATACTTTATATTATCAACAACAGTATAATACTATTGAAAAGATATGTTCAATCTTGGACTATGATTATGCGAGTATTGGATTAGAAATTGAAAATCAAATTAATTCTAAAGGTAAATAGTTTAGTACTCTATAGAACACGAAAAATATTCGTGTTTTTTTATTAAGATTTACATTTTAAATTGGTAGTGATATAATTTAAATAATTATAATATTAGTCTAAGGAGAATGATATGAAAAAGACAATAAGAGATTATGACTTAGAAGGTAAAAAAGTAATAATAAGAGTAGATTTTAATGTTCCGATAAAAGATGGTATTATACAGGATGATAATAGAATAAAAGAAAGTTTGCAAACAATTAATTATGCAATTGATAATAATGCTAAAGTTATACTTCTTTCACATTTAGGAAAAGTTAAAACACAAGAGGATAAAATAAAAAACAACTTAGAACCTATTTCCGCAAGATTAAGTGACCTTCTTAATAGGAATGTTATTTTTATAAATGATACAAGAGGTAAAGAAGTCGAAGATGTAGTAAATAATATGAATGAAAAAGATGTTATCTTACTTCAAAATACAAGGTATGAAGATTTAAATGGTGAAAAAGAAAGTTCTAATGATCCGGAGCTTGGAGAATACTGGGCTAGTCTTGGCGACATATTTATAAATGATGCATTTGGAACAAGTCATAGATCCCATGCTTCAAATGTTGGAATTGCATCACATCTTCCAAATGGAATAGGATTCTTGGTAGAAAAAGAATTAAATACAATATTACCAGCTATAAATAATCCTATAAGACCATTTACTGTAATATTAGGTGGTTTTAAAGTAAGTGATAAAATAGGTGTAATTGAAAATTTAGTTAATAAGGCAGATTATATATTAATTGGAGGTGCTATGGCATTTACATTTTTATATGCTCAAGGGATAGAAATAGGGTCTTCGATTTTAGACAAAGAAAATGTAGATTTTTGTAAAAAAATATTAAAAGAGAATGAAGATAAAATAATTTTACCAATAGATGTTATGTGTTCAACAAAAGAAGATGCTATAACAAAACAATGCTTTATAACTGATATGTTAAAAGGAGATACTGGATGTGATATTGGACCTCAAACTGTTAAACTATTTAATAATTATTTAAAATCAAGCAAAACTATAATTTGGAATGGTCCTGTTGGAAAATTTGAAGTTGAAAGATTTTCTTATGGTACAAAAACATTATTAAAAGAATTGTCAAATATAGAAAATTCAACTATAATATTAGGTGGAGGAGATACATCATCTGCTGCAATAAATTATGGCTATAAGGATATATTTACACATATATCAACAGGTGGTGGAGCGTCTTTATACCTACTTGCAGGAAAAAATTTACCAGGGAGTGATATTATAAATGATAAATAAGGTTATATTTAAATCAGGGATAGATTTAAATGATATAAAAAATAGAGCAAACATATATACCTATTTTATTGAAATGAATGAAAAAGGTTTATTAGAAAATATAAAATTTACTAAAATGCAAGTAGAGAAACAAATAAGTGAAAATAATGGTTTTATTACAAACCCTATAATATTTAATATGGCTAATACGACTTTTAAAGATATTGTATTTTTATATGATAGTAATAATAAAATAATTGGTCACATGTATTCTTCTATTTCTGCACCATTTGAAAAACCTTTCAACTATTCTATTAAAACCTATGATAGTTATTTTCCAGAGGATATTAATGATGATTTAATAACTAATTATATAAGAGAAAGATTAGAAAATAATCTTTCCTTAGAATGTGAACTTTCTAAAAATGAGCAAAAAGTCAAAAAAATGGATTAATTTTTTACTTTTGTTTATAGTTGTAGGGATAGTTTTATATTTTTCATTAAAAGACAATTTTTTCCTAATAATAAATGAGTTAAAGCATATAGATTATTTTTTTCTAATAATTGCTTTAATAATTGTTATATTTTATTATATTCTTAGATCATTTTCATTATATGAATTTATTAAAACTGCAAATAAAGATATTAAATTTATATCAGTAGTTAGATTAATTTTAATGATGACTTTCTTTGATGGAGTTACTCCTTTCGCATCTGGAAGCCAACCTTTTCAAATTTATTATTTAAAGAAAAAAGGTGTGACAATTGCAGATGCTACAAATATAACAATACAAAATTTTATTGTATATCAACTTGCACTTGTTTTGTTTGGTGTATTTGCAATAATTTCTAATTATATGTTTAATATATTTACAGTTAACTCATTACTTAAAAATTTAGTATTATTAGGTTTTATAACAAATTTGCTCGTAACAATAGGATTATTTATGTTAGCTTTTTTAAAAAGATTTAACAAATTTGTTGTAAAAATTATAATTACTCTATTGTATAAATTAAAAATAGTAAAAAATAAAGAAGAGAAAATAAAAGAATTTGAGGAACAATTAATTGAATTTAATTTAGGTGCAAAAGAATTATTAAAAAATAAGAACCTATTTTTAAAAGGCATATTTTTTAATATTTTATCTCTTTCATTTCTTTATTCAGTACCTTTATTTATATTATTTTCTCTGAATGATTTTACAAGTATTAATTTATTTAATTCAATAGTTACCACATCCTATGTAATGCTTATAGGTTCATTTGTTCCAATCCCGGGGGGTACGGGTGGTTTAGAATATGGATTTATAGCTTTCTTTAGTAATTTTTTAATTGGTGAAAAATTAACTGCTGCAATGCTTGTATGGAGAGTTGCAACATACTATTTTGGAATACTAATAGGCGCTTTAGCGCTCATAAAAAGAAGGAAGAAAAAAATATGAGAATAGGAATATTTACAGATACTTATCCACCTTATATTAATGGTGTATCTACAAGTATTTTAATGTTGCAGCATGCATTAGAAAAACTTGGACATACTGTTTATATTGTTACTGTTAATGCAGAAAAAATGGCATATAAGTATGAAAATGAGGATAAAATAATTAGAATTCCAGGAATACTTACAGGGATATATGATTATAGATTGACCGGCATATATCCATTAAAAATAGTAAGTAAGATTAAAAAATGGAACTTAGATGTAATACATACACATAGTGAATTTAGTGTAGGCATATTTGCTAGAATTATAGCAAAACAATTTTCAATCCCTATTGTACATACATATCATACATTGTATGAAGATTATGTCCATTATATAACTAAGGGATACTTTGATAAATCAAGTAAAAAAATAGTTGAATATTTAACCAAATTTTATTGTGATAAAACAGCTACAGAACTTATTGTCCCAACCAAGAAAATATATAATTTATTTAAAGAAAAATATAAAATTGATAAAAATATTCATATAGTTCCTACAGGTATAGAAATAGAAAGATTTTATAGGGAAAATTATAATCAAAAAGAAATTGATGCATTTAAAAAGAGTTTAGGTTTTAAAAAAAGTGATTTCATAATATTATCAGTAAGTAGAATTGCTCAAGAAAAAAATGTACCACTTCTTTTAGATGCTCAAGAGGAAATATATAAAAAACATAAAAATTGTAAATTGTTAATAGTAGGTGATGGACCTGACTTAGAAAGTTTAAAGGAAAAATATAAAGAAAATAAATCCATAACTTTTGTAGGAAAAGTCCCATATGAAGAAGTAGTAAAATATTATTTAGTTGCAAATATTTTCGCAACAGCGTCACGTACTGAAACGCAGGGGCTTACAGTAATAGAGGCATCTGCTGCTTCTATTGTACCAATATGTATAGAAGATGAAAGCTTTTTATCAGTCATAATAGATGATTTAAATGGAAGGATTTTTAAAGATAAAAAAGAATATATAAAAATAATAGATGAGCTAATTTTAGATAAATCTAAATTAAAAAGATTATCAAACCAAGCAAGGATTAGTTCAGATGCTTATTCATCAAAGTATTATGCACAACGTGTCATTGATGTTTATAATGTAGCTATAAACTCTTATAAAAATAAGAAGAAATTTTTTAAAAAAGCCAAGAAAGAGGAAGAACTAAATGAGAAATAAAATAATAGTGGCAAATCAAAAGATGCTAGTAAAATCGTTTGATGAAGTTAAAAATTTTGTTTATAATTTTAAATACAAAGATAAGGTTATCATATGTCCATCTAGTATATATCTTCAATATTTTGCTCAAAATGGATATAATATCGCAATACAAAATATTCATTTTGAAGATAGTGGCTCATATACAGGAGAGATTTCTATTAATCAAGCAAAAGATATAGGAGTAAGTTATACAATAATAGGTCATAGTGAAAGAAGAAAATATTTTAATGAAACCGATGAAATTATAAATAAAAAAATAAAGTCGTGCATTAAAAATAATATGAATTTTATATTATGTATTGGGGAAAATTTATTAGACTATAAAAGTGGTAAATCACAGGAAGCCATTAAAAATCAATTAATAAAAGCATTTGATGGAATAGAAATACCGCGTGATGCTATAATAGCTTATGAACCTACCTGGTCTATTGGTACGGGAGAGGCTTTAAGTGTTTTAGAAATAGAAAGTATAGTAGGTTTCATAAGAGATTTTATTAATGATAACTTTAAGAAATCTGTTAAAGTTTTATATGGTGGTAGCGTAAGCGATGATAATATAGAAGAAATAAAAAAGGTTGTTAATATAGATGGAATATTAGTAGGAGAAACATCAGTATTTAGTTCAAAATTAAGTAAAGTAGTAGAAGTTGTAAGTTTATGACTTCTTTTTGCTTTTTTTGACAAAATTCGTCAAAACTAGATATTTTTAGCTATAGTGAATTAAGAGTAATTGGTAGTATAATATTAATGTTAAGATAAAGAGGGAGAAAAAAATGATAAAAATATTAATGATAGATGATAATATTAATTTAGTGAAAATGGTAGAAGAATATTTTAAAGATAAGGAAAATATATCAATTTGTTTTAAAGCCTATGATGGGAAAGATGGGATTGAATTAATAGAAAGTAAGCAAAATGATTATGATATTATATTACTTGATTTAATTATGCCTAAAAAAGATGGTTTATATGTTCTTGAGGAAATGAAGAAAAGAAAAATAGATAAAAAGGTAATAGTTGAAACAAGTTATAATACACAAGAAGTTATAAAACAAGTATCAGATTATGGAGTAAATTATTTTATTTTGAAACCATTTGAATTAGATGATTTAGAAAATAGAATTACTAGCTTATTTAATAGAAAAGATGACTCTAAAACATTAGACTTTTATCACAATAATTTACGTGTTTCTATAACTAAAATTTTACATGAACTTGGAATACCATCTCATATAAAAGGTTATCAATATATAAGAGAAGGCATAAGTATAATATTTGAACGTCCTGAAACAATTGGTGGTATAACAAAAGAATTATATCCAGAACTAGCTTTAAAATTTGATACAACGGTTTCTAGAGTAGAAAGGGCAATTAGACATGCAATAGAGGTTAGCTGGAACAGAGGAGATTGGTCTTTAATGGAAGAAATATTTGGACATAGTGTAGATATAGATAAAGCAAAACCAACTAATTCAGAATTCATTGTAACTGTCGCAGATAAGTTAAGACTTGAAAACTATAAGGTTGAAAATTAATACAAGAAAAAAATTCTTGTTTTTTTTACAAAAATAATTTTACTGTGTTAAAATAGTATAGGAGATGATTATATGAAACCAGTTGTACTTTGTATATTAGATGGAGTTGGAGAAAGAAAAGAAGTGCATGGTAATGCGGTTAAATTAGCAAATACTCCTACTATTGATTATTTATTAAATAACTATCCACATAGCTTATTAAATGCTAGCGGAACATATGTAGGTCTTCCCGATAATCAGATGGGTAATAGCGAAGTGGGACATTTAAATATAGGAGCAGGAAGAGTTGTCTATCAACCTTTACAATTTATTACTAAAAGCATTGAAAATAAAACTTTTTTTAATAATGAAAACTTATTAGAAGTTATTAATCATGTAAAAAAAAATAAATCCAAATTACATATATGTGGATTATTAAGCGATGGTGGAATTCACTCACATATATCTCACCTTTATGCAATATTAGATATGTGTAAGCAAGAAAATATACAAAATATTTATCTTCACATGTTTACTGATGGAAGGGATACTTATCCAAGATATGCATTTAACTTTTTTGATGAATTAGATAAAAAATTAAAAGATTTAGGAATAGGGAAAATTGCTACAATATCAGGTAGATATTATGCAATGGATAGAGATAATAATTATGACAGAATAAAAAAAGCATATGATGTAATGGTTTTAGGAAGTGGTAATAAATATAAAGATTATAAAAATCTTATAAATGAAAATTATAATAAAGAAATAGATGATGAGTTTATAATTCCTGGGGTATTAGATGACAATGGTCTTATAGAATCAAATGATGGAATAATAGTATTTAATTATAGACCAGATAGGTTAAGAGAATTATTTAGTAGTTTAACTAATCCTAACTTCAATGGATTTAATACAAAAAAATTAGATAATATTAAACTTGTTACTATGATGCCTGTAAGTAATGAAGTAATATGTAAAAATGCATTTGGAATACAAACATTAAATAATACATTAGGCGAATATATAAGTGGTTTAGGATTGAAACAGTTAAGAATTGCAGAAACCGAAAAATTTGCGCATGTAACTTACTTTTTTGATGGCGGTGAGGATAAACAATTAAAAAATTGTGATAGAGTATTGATTCCATCACCAAAAGTTGCGACATATGATATGAAACCAGAAATGAGTGCTTATGAGATAACTGATACATTATTACAAAAAATTAAAGATTATGATTTGGTTATATTAAACTATGCAAATGGTGATATGGTAGGTCACACTGGTAATTTAGAAGCATCAATAAATGCTATGCAAGTACTTGATAAATGTTTAAAAAAATTGCTTGATAAAGTAAAAGAATTAGATTGTAATTTACTTATTATTGCAGATCATGGTAATTGTGAATATATGCTAGATGAAAACAATAATAGACTTACCACACATACTACTTCATTAGTTAATTGTATATTGTGTAATAAAAATTATAGATTAAAAAATGGATCTTTATGTGATGTGGCACCTACAGTATTAAAACTTATGGGTATAGATATCCCTAAAGAAATGACAGGTAATACATTAATATAAATTTTATACAATATAATTAAAAATTACATTAAATAGAGCATTAATAGTGCTTTTTTTTTTAACACATGTTATAATAATTAAAGAATAAAGTAGGTGTAATAAAATGGGGAAAACAAAAATTGTAGTTACTATTGGTAAATCTACTAATACTAAGGAAAAAATGAGAAATTTAGTATTAGAAGGTACTGATGTAATAAAGATAAATATGGATGAAAATGATTATGAATTTTGTGATAGCGTTTTGGATACATTAGATGAAGTTAATAAAGAATTAAATACTAATGTTGCAGTAATGCTTGATATAAATGCAAATTGTATGAAAATAGATTTGATAAATAATAATGAGGCTTCATTAGAATCTAATTCTATTATTAGAATATATTCTTCTAATATACTTGGTGATGAAACAAAATTCTCAGTTAATTATTCAAAAATAATAGATGATTTAGATATTGGGAGTATAATTACTGTAGATAATGGTTCATTAGAACTTAGTGTTATAGAAAAAAATTATGAATATTTGAAATGCAAAGTAATGAAGGCAGGTACAATTTATTCTAATTCAATAATACATGTAATAGGTATAAAACCAAGCACATCGTTTTTAAATGAGAAAGGTAAAAAAGATATATTATATGCGATAAATAAAAATATAGATTATATAGCTATGTCATTTGTAAATTCATATGAGGATATACTTGAGGTAAATGATATGTTAATTGAACTTGGAAATGATCATATAGGCATAATTTCAAAAATAGAAACAGAAAGTTCAGTAGAAGATATAGATGAAATAATTAAAGTTAGCGATGGTGTTATAATTGCACGTGGAGATTTAGGGGTAGAAATACCACCTGAAAGAATACCAGGTATACAAAAGTCAATTATTAGTAAATGTCATATGGCAGGTAAAATAAGTATAGTTGCAACTGAGTTAATACCTAGTATGGAGGAAAACCTTACACCTACAAGAGCAGAGGTGTCTGATATAGCTAATGCAGTACTTGATGGAGTTGACGCAATTATATTATCAAGAGAAACTAGTAATGGACTTTATCCTATTGAAACTATAAATTCTGTTGAAAAAGTAATTACATCTGCAGAGGAAGGTATAGATTATATGAGTCTTCTTGATAAAGCGGCAAGAACGGAAAAACAAGATACTACGGGTGAAATATCTTATAGTGTAGCTACTCTTGCTTATAGATTAAAATCAAAAGCAATAGTTTGCCCAACTATTAGTGGATATACAGCAAAAAAAATAAGTAGATTTAGACCTAATTCATTTATAGTTGCGATAAGTAATAATATACAAACTGTTAAATCTTTATCTCTTTATTTTGGAGTAGTTCCAGTTTTAGTAAGTGAAATGAAAAGTTTAGATGTAATGATAGATAAATCAAGAGAAATTGCAATTTCTAAACTTAACTTAGAAGAAAAGGATAAAATAATAATAACGGGAGGATATCCTTTTAAAGAAGTAAAACATACAAATTTCATTAAAGTAGAAGAAATTTAAGGGTGATAAAATGTATAAAATAGGGGAACAATTTAAAATGAATCAAAATGCAGTATCTAAAACAGATAGTGTGATAAAAGGAAATAAATATAGAATTACAGTACTTTCGGAAAGATTATTAAGACTTGAGTATAATGAAAATGGAATTTTTATAGATAATGCTAGTGAACTTGTTATAAATAGAAATTTTGATATACCAAAGTTTGAAAAAATAGAAACGAATGAACAATTATTTATATCCACACCATGTTTTAGATTAGTTTATCAAAAGGAAAAAGTATTTGGAACATCAAAACTTATAGGAAGTCAAAATTTAAGAATAGATGTTTATGGTACTAAAAAAGTTTGGTTTTTTGGTACAGAGCAAGTTAGAAATTATGGGGCACCAGGTACTGAACTTGCTTATGATAATGCTTTAAGTAAACTAAAAAAAAGTTTATATTCACCGGATGGTTATACAATACTTGATGATTCAAATGGAAGGATATTTGATGAAGAAGGTAACATATTAGATAGAGATACTAATGGAATAGATATGTATTTTTTTGCATATGGTCATGATTTTATATCTTGCTTATCTGATTATTATAAACTAACCGGCTATCCAAGTTTAGTTCCACGATATGTTCTAGGAAATTGGTGGTATAGAGAATATGCATATTCTGAAGAAGAATTAAAAAAATTAATAAATAAGTTTTATGATAACGATATTCCGCTTTCTATAGTAATGCTAGGAAGTGGATGGCATATAAATAATAAACAAAATAGCGGTTTTACATTTAATAAAGAAAAATTTCCTGAACCAAAATCTATAATAAATTATTTACATAATATGGGAATAAGACTTGGATTAAGTGTAAATCCAATAGATGGGTTTTATCCAACAGAGGATAATTATGAAGAATTAAAAAAATACTTACAAGAGGAAAAAGGTAAAATACCTTTTAATGCATTAGATTCTAGATGTATTGATGTTTATTTAAAACTTATAATTCATAAATTAGATAATTATGGTGTTGATTTTTATTGGATAGATTACTTTGATAAAAACAAATTAGATACATTAAATATATTGAAACATTACCATTTTTACGATATGAAAAGAGATTACCGAAAAAGACCATTAGTATTTGCGAATAATTCACTTATCGCACCTCATAGATATCCTGTTCTTTATTCAGGACATACAAAGGTTTCGTGGGAAACTTTAAAGGCACTATCTTATCATAATGTAAATTCAACTAATATAGGTGTTTCATGGTGGTGTCATGATATAGGTGGCTATAGTGGTGGTATTGAAGATAATGAACTTTATACAAGATATGTTCAACTTGGTACTTTTAGTCCAATTTTAAGACTTTCAGCAGGACCAAGCAAATTTTATAAGAGGGAACCATGGCGATGGGAAATAAAAACTTATGAAATATCTAAAATGTACTTAAAGCTAAGACATAAATTAATTCCATATTTATATAGTGAGGCATATTTAAATTCTAAATATGGAGTTCCACTTATAACCCCTCTATATTATATAAAACATGAAATGTATGATGATGTATTATATAAATCAGAGTATTATTTTGGGAGTCAATTATTTATTTCACCTATAGTCACTTCAAAAGATTATACTATGGATAGAGTAATACATAAATTTTATATACCTGATGGGACTTGGTATGATTTCTTTACAGGTAAAAGATTTACCGGTAATAAAAAATATGTTTCCTTCTTCAAGGATGAAGATTACCCTGTATTTGCTAAACAAGGCGCTATAATACCACTAGGTACTAATAAAAATATAAATGATACGACACTTCCAACAGATATGGAAATACATATATTTCCAGGAAAATCTAATACATTTAAACTATATGAAGATGATGGGGTAAGTAATTTATATTTAAGTGATTACTATCTAATGACTATTATTGATTATAATTATATGCCTAATAATTACACTTTAATAATAAGAGCAGCTGAAGGAAAAAGTGGTATTGTTCCTGAGAAAAGAAATTATAAATTTAAATTTAGAAATACAAAACAAGCCGATGAAGTAAGTGTATATTTAGGAAATGAAAAGATAAATTTTAATTCATATGTAGAAAAGGAAAATTTTATAGTTGAAGTAAATGATATAGAAACCATAGGAAAGCAGTTAACAGTTAATTGTAAGGGTAAAGACATTGAAGTAGATGCCATAGGAATACTAAATGAAGATATAGAAGATATCCTATCTGATTTACCAATAGAAACAACTATGAAGGAAGAAATAGCAAAGGTTTTATTTGGAAATTTATCTATTAATAAAAAAAGAATCGCTATTAGAAGGTTTTCCAACAAAGGTTTAGATAGAAAATTTATTCAATTGTTACTTAAATTACTTGAATATGTTAAAGAAATATAATATAATATATAATATATTTAAAAACATTGAGAAAAGAGTAGTAATAACTTAAGCATTATATAGAGAAAAAGTGGTTGGTGAAAACTTTTAATACTTAATTATGAACTTGCCTTTTGAGTTGCTAATAATAGCCGCTTATAGCGTTAAAAGTAAAAGTTGCATAAAATATTATGAATTAAGGTGGTACCGCGAGTAATTCGTCCTTAAGTTTATAATATTTTTTTTGGAGGAAAAAATGAAAGTATTATATTTAGGGATATTATGTTTTATATTTGTTTATTTATTTTATTTAATAACAGTTGTAACTAATAAAAAGAAGATAAAAACTTTTTTAGATACAAGACAAGCTCAGTATTTTATAATTAAATATAAATTGAACAAAGACAAAATAAAATCAAGAGGTTTTGCAAATATAATTTCTATAGCAAACTCTTTAATTATTTCTATAACTTTAATGGTAACAGAAATAGTTGATAACTATTTATTAAAGTTATTAGTAGGAATAGTTATTTTAATACCACTTATATTATTTATTTATTTTATAATTGGTAAAATATATAAAAAGAAAGAAGGAAAATAGTATGTATGATTTTAAAGATGTAGAAAAGAAATGGCAAAAATATTGGGAAGAAAATAATACTTTTAAGACAAATACAAAAGATTTTAGTAAACCTAAATTTTATGCACTTGATATGTTTCCTTATCCATCAGGAGTAGGTCTTCACGCAGGTCATCCGGAGGGATATACTGCAACAGATATTGTATCTCGTATGAAAAGAATGCAAGGATATAACGTACTTCATCCAATGGGATTTGATTCATTTGGACTTCCAGCAGAACAGTATGCAATAAAAACTGGTAATAACCCATATACTTTTACTAAGAAAAATATAGAAACATTTAAAACACAATTGAAAATGTTAGGTTTTTCTTATGATTGGGATAGGGAAATTTCTACTTGCGATCCGTCATATTATAAATGGACACAGTGGATTTTTAAAAAATTATTTGAAGATGGTTATGCAAGAAAAGTTGATATGCCCGTAAATTGGTGTGAAGAACTTGGAACTGTTTTAGCAAACGATGAAGTTATTAATGGGAAAAGTGAAAGAGGAGGATTCCCAGTTGTTAGAAAAAATATGAAACAATGGGTAATCGATATTCCTTCTTTTGCAGAAAGATTATTAGAAAACCTAAATATGTTAGATTGGCCTGAATCTACAAAGGAGATACAAAGAAATTGGATAGGTAAATCAGTTGGAGCTCATGTTGATTTTAAAGTTAAAGATAGTAATTGTTCATTTACTGTATTTACAACTCGTCCTGATACTTTATTTGGAGCAACTTACTGTGTATTATCACCAGAACACGAACTTGTTAATATTATAACTTCAATAGAAAAAAAGGATGAAGTAGACGCTTATAAAAGGGAATGCTCAAATAAATCAGAAATGGAAAGAACTGAGCTTAATAAAGAAAAAACAGGAGTATTTATTGGAGCGTATGCAATAAATCCTGTAAATAACAAAGAAATACCTATATGGATATCAGATTATGTGCTTTCTTCATATGGAACAGGTGCAATTATGGCAGTACCTGCACATGATGAAAGAGATTATGAGTTTGCTAAAAAATTCAATATTGACATTATTCCTGTAATAGAGGGTGGAAATATTGAAAAAGAAGCCTATATATTAGATGGAATTCATATAAATTCAGAATTTTTAAATGGATTAAATAAACAAGATGCAATTGATAAAATGATTTCATGGTTAGAAAAAAATAAATTAGGTAATAAAAAAATAAATTATAGATTAAGAGATTGGATTTTTGCTCGTCAAAGATATTGGGGAGAACCAATACCAATTGTTGAATATGAGGATGGAACGTTAAGCGCTATATCTGATAGTGATTTACCTTTAATTTTACCAGAATTAGAGGATTATAGTCCAAGTAAAAATGGAGCTTCTCCTTTGGAAAAAGCTACAGATTGGGTAAATATTACTATAGATGGAAGATACGCAAAACGTGAGACCTCAACTATGCCAGGTTCTGCAGGTTCTAGTTGGTACTATATAAGGTATATTGATCCAACTAATGATAAAGAAATAGCAGATAAAGAGTTAATTGAACATTGGTTACCAGTTGATTTATATGTTGGTGGACCAGAACATGCTGTCGGACATTTATTATATTCTAGAATGTGGAATAATTATTTATATGATTTGGGCATAGTTAAAACAAAAGAGCCATTTAAAAAATTAGTACATCAAGGTATGATACTTGGGTCTAATGGCATAAAGATGGGAAAAAGATTTCCAGAATATGTAGTTGATCCTAATGATATAGTAAGGGATTATGGTGCAGATGCATTAAGGCTTTATGAAATGTTTATGGGACCATTACAGGCTGATAAACCATGGGATCAAAATGGTATAGAGGGTTCTAGAAAGTTTATAGATAGAGTTTATAGAGTAATTATAGAGGACAATAAAGTACAAGATAAAGATAATAAAAGCTTAGAAAAAATATACAATCAAACTGTTAAAAAAGTAACAGAAGATTATGAAACATTAAACTTTAATACAGCAATAAGTGCTATGATGATATTTATAAATGCAGTTTATAAAGAAGATATTTTTCCTAAATATATGGCAGAAGGTTTTATAAAACTTATAAACCCTGTTTGTCCACATGTGGCAGAAGAAATGTGGCATCTATTAGGTCATGATAATACTATTGCATATGAAACTTGGCCTACATATGATATTGAAAAAACAAAAGAAGAAGAATATGAACTTGTTGTTCAAGTAAATGGAAAATTAAGAGGCAAAGTTATTACTAATATGAATGCTTCTAAGGAAGAAATAGAGCATCTTGCTTTTGAACTTGATAATGTTAAGAAGTATATAGATGGTAAAGAAATTGTTAAAGTAATAACAATACCTAAAAAATTAGTAAATATAGTTGTAAAAATGTAGATTTCTACATTTTTTCTTTTAAAAAAATGAGGTATAATAGTTTAATAAACAAGAGGTGAATAGTATGCAGTATGGTATTGGAAGTATAGTATTGCTTGAAAGGATTATATTTAAAAGTACATACAGAAATGGGGAAGTTATATCTAAATTTAGTAGTGATCATTCATATAGTAGACCAGTAATGATAATAGCTGAAGATAGTGAAAATACTTATTTTTTGCCTGTTACTACAAAAAAGTGCATCAATTTTAAAAAAATAAAAAATAACTACCCTATTGGAAATATAGATTCAAGAAATTCATATGTTTGTCTTGGAAGTATTCAAAAAAGAAATGTTTGTTATAGAGAAGAAATAGCTAGACTTAAACCAGAAGTTCTTTTAAGAGTATTACAAGAATTCTGTGAATTTCAAGAAACAACTAATCTTGATCCTGAGTATAATGAAATCAAAGAATTAATATATGAAAAAATAAATGAATTAAATGATGATGTTTATAAAAAAACTAAAAAATTAATACGTTTAAAGAAATAATTAAATTTAATTTTTTAAATAACATAATTTTCTAATACTGAATTATTATAAAATAATTTATAACTATAATTTACTTATTATTGTCGAAATGATATAATAAATATATGGAAAATATAGATAATTATAAATATGAAAAAGAATTGTGGCAACAAGGGTTTAATAACATAGCAGGAGTAGATGAAGTAGGAAGAGGTCCATTAATAGGACCTGTAGTTACTGCGTGTGTAGTTCTTCCAAAAGATTTTAAGTTAGAAGGATTAACTGATTCTAAAAAACTATCAGAGAAAAAACGAAATATATTTGCAGATTATATAAAAGATAATTGTATTGCATATTCAATAGGAATTGTTTCACCAGAAGAAATTGATGAGATTAATATATATGAAGCAAGTAGAAAAGCAATGATAAATGCAATAAAAGAAGTAAGAAATAAGGTACAAGTTGACTATGTACTGAGTGATGCTATGCCAATAGATATGGATATACCAGTTATGCCTATAACAAAAGGAGATTTAAAAAGTGTTACAATAGCCGCTGCAAGCGTAATAGCAAAAGTAACCAGGGATGAAATGATGTATGAGTTATCTAAAAAATATCCAATGTATGGTTTTGATAAACATAAAGGGTATCCGACAAAAAAACATATAGAGGCTTTAAAACAATATGGATTAATAGATGGGTATAGAAAAACTTATGGCCCTGTGAAGGAAATACTAGAAAGGAATAAATAAAATGAATCCATTTCAAAATAATTTTAATAAACAAGCACGTATTGTTCCTAAAACTACTACATTTGAATATAAAAGAAAAACTCCAGAAGAAATAAAAATTGAAAAAGAGGAAAATAAAACAAGAGAAATGTTTAATAAAGTTAATAATTTAACACCTAATAAATCACAAGCTAATTTTAATAGACTAAATAATCAAAGAATGAATTCTATAAAGAATAATTTAAATAGAAAGAATGGTATATTATGAAAAAATTTTCAATCATTTTAACTATTTTAATGTTTATTGTAGGTTGTTCTGGCAATGAAAACAATGAAACAGTGGAAAAAAATAGTACTAATTTATTAAAGCAAAATTCAAATCCTGAAGTTATAAAAAAACAAGAAATAGATAATATTTCATTTGATAATATAAGATTAATATCAAATGAAAATATGTCTACATTTACTGCAGATGTTGTAAATATGTCGGATGAAATAAAAAAAATAAGCTATATAAAAATAATTATATATGATAATGATAATAAATCCGTATTTACAGCATATATAGGCGAAGAACTTTTCCCTAATGAAAAGGTTCCTTTAGTAACTAATGTAGAAGGGGATCTAACAAATGCCATCTCTATAAAATATGAAATAATTTATGAAGAAGACTAAATGTCTTTTTTTATTTTACTTGATAAATGCTAAATCATATCATATAATTATATAAAATGCTTGTTAAAAGAGGAGTTTAATATGTATAAAATAATAGTTATACCAAAAAATAAAGAAATGATAAATATAGAATGTGACGCAATACTCTTAGGAATAAAAAATTATAGTGTTAATTTGCCATTTTATATTGATATAGATGAATTAGAACAAATAACGAAAAATATTAAATCAGAAATATTTATATCACTTAATAAAAATATTCATGATAGTGAAATAGAAACTTTAAAAGATATACTTTTAAAATTAAATAATTATAATATAAAAGGGGTATTCTTTTATGATATATCAATACTTAATTTAAAGAAAAAATTAAATCTTAATTATGATCTAGTTTGGAACCAAGAACATTTTACAACAAATTATGAAACAATAAATTATTGGTTTAAAAATGGAGCAAAATATACGTGCTTATCTAGTGAAATTACTATTAAGGAAGTTATAGAAATAACAAATAAAACTTCTTCTAAACTAATTATGCCAATTTTTGGGTATATTCCAATAATGAACTCTAGAAGACATCTTATTGATAATTATTTAAAAGAATTTGATCTTAATAAAAAAAATGGTATAAATTATATAGAAAAAGAAGGGAAAACATATCCTATAATTGATGACGGGTTAGGAACTACTGTGTATACAAATGCCCCATTAAATGGTATAAGAGATGTTTTATCTATAAATACAGAGTATGTGCTTTTAAATAGTTTTTTAATAGATGAAGATAATTTTAAAAAGATTTTAAATATGTTTAAAACAGTAACAGTAGAAAATTGTGAAGAATATTATAACACAATAAATAGTATATTTAACTCAGATACATATTTTCTTCATAAAGAAACAATATACAAAGTAAAATAAGGAGAGATGTATTAATGAAACCAGAATTACTCGCACCAGCAGGAGATTTAGAAAGATTAAAAATAGCATTTTTATATGGAGCTGATGCCGTATATATAGGTGGAACTTTATTTGGACTTAGGGCGAATGCTGCTAATTTTACACTAGAAGAAATAAAGATGGGTGTAGAATACGCACATAAATTAGGTAAAAAAGTTTATGTTACAGTAAATATAGTACTTCACAATAAAGAAATTAAATTTTTAAAGGACTATTTAAAAAAATTGGATGAATATAGAGTAGATGCAATTATAGTAAGTGATCCTACAGTAATACAGGTAGCGCATGAAAATACTAATTTAGATATACATCTATCAACACAACAATCTACGCTTAATCGTGAATCTATAGAGTTTTTTAAAAACCAAGGCATTTCTCGAATTGTGCTTGCACGGGAATGTTCAAAAGACGATATAAAATCAATCAAAAAAAATATAAATATAGAATTAGAAATGTTTATACATGGGGCAATGTGTACATCATATAGTGGCAGGTGTGTATTATCTAATTATTTTACTAATAGAGATTCTAATAGAGGTGGATGTAGTCAAGTATGTAGATGGGACTTCAACTTACTGGATAGTTCTTTAAACAATATAAAAGGCGAAAAGGATTTTACTTTTTGCTCAAAAGACTTATCTATGTTAAAATATATCCCTGAATTAATTGATATGGGAATAAACTCATTTAAAATAGAGGGTAGAATGAGATCTCTATATTATATTGCAACAATTGTTAGCGTATATAGAAAAGTAATTGATGAGTACTGTAACAATAAGGAAAATTATAAATATAATATAGAGTACGAAAAAATATTGAGTGAATGTGCCAATAGAAGTTCAGTTACACAATTTTATAACAATATTTATGATAATACATGTAGTTATTATAACGGTAGACAAGAAATATCTAATCAGGACTTTTTGGGTATAATACTCGATTATGATCAAAAAACGTCATTTGCTTTAGTAGAACAAAGAAATTATTTTAAAAAAGGTGATGTAGTTGAAGTATTTGGCCCAAAAACAAGTATTACAACCTTTAAAATAGATGAAATATTAGATATTAATGATGAAAAAATAGAAATTGTTAGGCATCCAAAACAAATTGTTAAAATAAAATTTAATAAGAAATTATATAGAAATGATATTATGAAAATAAAAAAGTAAAACTTGACAAAAAAATATATTTGTAGTATCATTTTGTGGACTTAAAAAATAAGAGGTGAAAGACATGAGTGCAAAAGAATTTTACTTGACCGAAGACGGTTTAAATGAGTTAAAGAAGGAATTAGATTTTTTAAAGTTAGAAAAAAGACCAGAGGTTATTTCAGCTTTAAAGGATGCAAGAGCTCAAGGTGATTTAAGTGAAAATGCAGAATATGATGCTGCAAGAACAGAACAAGCTCTAGTTGAATCTAAAATATCAGAGTTAGAACATATGATAGAAAATGCAATTGTTATTAAAAACGTGTCAACAGACAAAGTTTCAATAGGAACTAAGGTTAAAATAGAATATGTTGAAGATAAAGATACAGAAGTTTATTCAATAGTTGGTAGTAAAGAAGCAGATCCATTTAATAATAAAATATCAAATGAATCTCCAATCGCGCAATCAATAATGAATAAAAAAGTTGGGGATATAGTAAGTGTTAGTAGTCCTAATGGAGAATATAAAGTAAAAATACTTGAAATATTTTAAGAGGTACTTTTAAGTGCCTTTTTATTTAAATATCATAAAAGAGGTGATTATATGAATGAAAGTGAAAAAGAGTTTTTGATAAAGTGTTTTAAAAGATACGAAGAACTTAAAATACATCTTTCTAACAAATCTAATAATTTAGAAAAATATAATTTAGATGAAATATCAAAAAATATTATAAATATATATATGAGTAATAATTTAAATTATGATATTTTCGAATTAACACAGAAATTTAAAGAGTTATATGTTAATTCAGAAAGTAAGATAGAAAATAATGAAAGCAAAGAAGAAAAGTTTGGTATAGCAGAAATATATGATTATATATGTAATTATGACTTTAAAACAAAAAAATTTAATATATTTACGGAGTCATTAATAATACATATGAATTTATATTCAAAATGCTTAGGAAAAGAGTTTGGTGGAAAGTTAAGAGAAGAACAAGCATTGCTTTTTGATACAAATATAGAGGTAGTTCCACCAAATATTGCAAAATTAGAATTTAATAAGTACATTTCAGAAACCGATAAACTAATTAATGAATTAGATAAAGGAGATATTTTTGAATATATAAATGGATGTTTAAAAATAATGGTTGATTTAATTAAATTGCAACCATTTGCAGATGGCAATAAAAGAACATTTAGATCGCTTTTTAATCTAATGTTAAAAAGAAAAAATATTCCGCCAGTTTATATTGGCTTGGAAGATACTGATGTATTTAGTTCAAGCTTATTAAAAGCAATGGTTAATAATGACTATAGCGATTTAAATAGGCTATATATAAGATTAATATGTGATTCCATATCATTACTAGGTTTGGAACAAAAAAATATAAATCGTATTCATTAGCACTCGTTATTGACAAGTGCTATAAAAGTGGTATAATTGTAATTGGATGATTTTTCATTCAATTTTTTAATAAAGGAGGAGTATTTATGAATAATCAAAATCCTTATCAAGAAAATTTAGAAAATGTACTTGAAAAGTATGGTAGAGATATAGTAAAAATGGTTAAAGATGGGAAAGTAGATCCAGTAATAGGTAGAGATGAAGAAATTAGAACTATTACTAGAATTTTATCTAGAAAAACTAAAAATAATCCTGTTTTAATTGGAGAACCAGGGGTTGGAAAAACAGCAGTAGTAGAAGGACTTGCATCAAGAATTGTAAAAGGAGATGTTCCAAATAGTTTAAAAAACAAAACTATATGGGAATTAAATATGGGAGCATTAATAGCGGGTGCTAAATATAGAGGTGAATTTGAAGAGAGATTAAAAGCTGTTTTAGATGAAATAAAAAAATCGGAAGGTAACATAATTCTATTTATAGATGAAATCCATATGATAGTAGGTTCTGGGGCATTAGAAGGTGCAATGGATGCTGGAAATATGTTAAAGCCTTTACTTGCTCGTGGTGAAATCCATTTGATAGGAGCTACTACATTAAATGAATATAGAAAATATATAGAAAAAGATGGAGCCTTAGAAAGAAGATTTCAAAAAGTACAAGTATCGGAGCCAACTGTAGAGGATACAATAACTATACTTAGGGGGTTAAAGCAAAGATTCGAAGTATACCATGGAGTCAATATAAAAGATAATGCTTTAATTGCTGCAGCAAACCTTTCAAATAGATATATAACAGATAGATTTTTGCCGGATAAAGCAATAGATTTAGTAGATGAAGCTTGTGCTACTATAAAGGTCCAAATGGATTCTGTTCCTGCATCACTAGATAACCTAACTAGAAATATAATGAGACTCGAGATAGAAAAACAGGCAATAAAAAAAGATAGTGATGAGATTTCTAAAAAAAGATTATCTGAAATAAATGAAACTTTATTAAATTTAAAAAAAGATGAGGAAGACTTAAGAAAAAAATGGGAAAAAGAAAAATCAATAAATGATAACATTTCTAAGAAGAAAGAAGAGTTAGAACAATCTAATTTTAAGCTTGAACAAGCAGAAAATAACTATGATTTAGAAACTGCGGCAAAGTTAAGACATGCTATTATACCAAAACTCGAACAAGAACTTTTAGAATTAAAAAGTTTAGATGAATCTCAAATATTAAGTGATACTGTATATGAAGACGATATTGCATCTATTATTTCTAAATGGACTAAAATTCCAATACAAAAACTTGTAAGTGGTGAGAGGGAAAAACTATTATTATTAGAAGAAAATATGAAAAAAAGAGTAAAAGGTCAAGATGAAGCAATAGAACTTGTAAGTAATGCTATAAAAAGAAGTAGAGCTGGAATTAATGATCCTAATAAACCAATTGGCTCATTTATATTTCTAGGACCTACTGGAGTTGGAAAAACAGAGGTAGCTAGAACTTTAGCATATGAACTTTTTGATGATGAACATCATATGGTTAGAATTGATATGAGTGAATATATGGAAAGCCATTCAGTTGCAAGACTTGTTGGAGCACCTCCAGGATATGTAGGCTATGATGAGGGTGGTCAATTGACTGAAGCTGTAAGGAGAAATCCTTATTCTATAGTTTTATTTGACGAGATAGAAAAAGCACATAGAGATGTACTTAATTTATTACTTCAAATTTTAGATGATGGAAGGATTACTGATTCACAAGGTAGAACAGTTGATTTTAAAAATACAATTATAATTATGACCTCTAATTTAGGCAGTGAATACATATTAGAAGGTGGAAAAGATAGCAAACAATTAGTACTTAATGAGTTGAAACATAATTTTAAACCTGAATTTATTAATAGAATTGATGAAATAATTGTATTTAATTCATTAAGCCAAGAAATAGTGTATGATATTTTAAATAAGCTTATTATTAATTTAGAAAAAACATTAGAAAAGTTTAACCTAAAATTAGATATTCCCTTAAAAGTAAAAAAATTTATAGTGGACAATTCATATGATGAAAGATTTGGTGCAAGACCTTTGAAAAGATATATGACCAAAAATATAGAAAATTTAATAGCAAATTCTATGATAGAAAATAAAATTAAACCTAATAGTGTTATAACTTTTGATATAAAGGATGACAAAATAGTTATAAAATAATTTAATAAAATGTAGGTATTAAAAAGTACCTATATTTTTATTTATTACTTTATAAAATTTCATTAACTTAAAATTATATTTATTGCTAATTATTATAGTTTATTATATAATGTTATCGTAAAGGAGCTGTAGAAAAATGCAAGAATATGAAAATGTATTATCAAATGAAGAATTAGAAAAAATAGATAAATATTTTAGAGCTGCAAACTATTTATCTGTAGGGCAATTATACTTATTAGATAATCCTTTATTAAGAGAACCTTTAAAAATATCAGATATTAAAAAAAATGTAGTTGGGCATTGGGGAACTGTACCAGGGCAAAACTTTATATATGCTCATTTAAATAGAATTATAAATAAATATGATTTAAATATGATTTATGTTTCAGGTCCAGGTCATGGAGGAAATGCAATAGTTGCTAACACTTACTTAGAAGGTAGTTACAGTGAAATATATCCAAACATAACTACTGATATTATAGGTATGAAAAAACTATTTAAACAATTTAGTTTTCCAGGTGGAATTTCAAGCCATGTTGCACCTGAAACACCAGGATCTATTAATGAAGGCGGTGAATTAGGATATAGTTTATCTCATTCTTTTGGAGCTGCGTTAGATAACCCTGATTTAATAGTAGCATGTGTTGTGGGTGATGGAGAAGCAGAGACAGGTCCACTTGCTACTAGTTGGCATTCTAATAAATTTTTAAATCCGAAAAAGGATGGAGTAGTTTTACCAATATTACATTTAAATGGATATAAAATAGCAAATCCTACAATATTTGATCGTATTTCTAGAGAAGAATTAATTTCATTTTTTAAGGGATGTGGATGGGACCCTTACATAGTAGAAGGTAAAGATCCAAATATTATGCATCAAAAAATGGCATATGCATTAGACAAAGTTATATCAAGAATAAAAGAAATTAAGGAAAATTCAAATAATGAAATATCTAGGCCAATATGGCCAATGATAATTTTACGTACACCAAAAGGTTGGACAGGTCCAAAAGTTGTAGGTGGTAAAAATATTGAAGGTACGTTTAGAGCGCATCAAGTACCAATAGTTATATCTGAAAATCAAGAAGAAAATATAAAACTACTAGAACAATGGTTAAGAAGTTATAGACCCGAGGAATTATTTGATGAAAATGGAACTTTATTTAAAGAACTAAAAGATTTGGCTCCAACTGGAAATAGAAGAATGGGAATGAATCCTATCGCAAATGGTGGAATTTTATTAGAGGAATTACGTACTCCAGATTTTAGAAATTATGGAGTTAAAGTGGATATTCCTGGTTCCACTATGGCACAAGATATGAAGGAATTAGGTTTATATGTTAAAGACTTAATTAAATTAAATGAGGATAAGCATAATTTCCGTATTTTTGGACCAGATGAAGCATTATCTAATCGTTTAAATTATGTGTTTGATGCAACTAAAAGACAATGGAATGGAGTATCCTACTCATTTGATGAATTTTTATCAAATGATGGAAGGGTAATAGATTCAATGTTATCTGAACATTTATGTGAGGGTTGGTTAGAAGGGTACTTGCTTACTGGAAGACATGGATTTTTTCATAGCTATGAAGCATTTGTTAGAATAGTTGATTCTATGGCTAGTCAGCATGCAAAATGGTTAAAAGTTACTTCAGAGCTTTCTTGGAGGAGACCTATAGCATCTTTAAATTATGTATTATCTAGTCATATTTGGCAACAAGACCATAATGGATATACACATCAAGATCCGGGATTTTTAAATCATTTAGTAACTAAAAAAGCCGATTTTGTTCGTATGTATTTGCCACCAGATGCTAATTGCTTATTATCTTGTTTTGAACATTGTATTAAAAGTAAAAATTATATAAATGTAATCATCGCAAGTAAACATCCGAGACCTCAATGGTTAACCATGGATCAAGCTGTAAAACATTGTACTCAAGGAATTGGAATATGGGGATGGGCAAGCAATGATGGGAATAGTGAACCTGATATTGTAATGGCCTGTTGTGGAGATACGCCTACTTTAGAAACCTTAGCTGCTGTTTCAATTTTAAGAAATGAATTTAAAGAATTAAAAATTCGTGTTGTAAATGTTGTGGATTTAATGAGACTACAATCAAATATGGAACATCCACATGGCCTATCAAACGAAGATTATAATTTATTATTTACAAAAAATAAGCCAATTATTTTTGCATTTCATGGATATGCATCTTTAATTCATCAACTAACTTATAAAAGAGATAACAAGGAATTACATGTTCATGGATATATAGAAGAAGGTACTATAACAACTCCTTTTGATATGCGTGTTCAAAATCAATTAGATAGATATCATTTAGTAATAGATGCGATAAAGTATTTACCACAATTAGGTAATCGAGGTGCATTATTACATCAATGGTGTAAGGACAAATTAGTAGAACATAAACAATATATTAAGGAATACGGAGATGATTTACCTGAAGTAAAAGATTGGACTTGGGAAGATTCGATGAATAAGAATAATTAAAGTTTTTAAGACTCTTAATGTATTAAGAGTCTTTTGTTATTAAGAATTTAAAGTGTAATTTATATGTATTGTATTTATTTTAAATTTATATATAATTATAGATAAGGTGATTTTAATGATAGAAGAAAATATGTTAAAAAATGAAAGTGGGCTATCACAATATGCATCTAAAAGTATTGATTCCATTAGATTTGAAAATATTAAAAATGATATAAGACCTAGTTATTTTCGAGATTATGATAGGATAATTTACTCACAATGCTATTCTAGATATATTGGTAAAACACAAGTATTTACATTTAAAAATAATGATCATATAACAAAAAGAATTATACATGTTCAATTAGTTAGCAAAATTGCTCGTACAATAGGAAGAGCTCTAAATTTAAATGAAGACTTAATAGAGGCAATATCAATTGGGCATGATGTTGGCCATGTAGGGGAAGGTATATTAAATGAAATAAGTATAAATAATTTAAATCAACCTTTTTTACATAATGTTCAAAGTGTTAGAAATTTATTATATTTAGAAAATGGAGGAAAAGGTCTTAATTTATCCATACAAGTTTATGATGGTATTTTATGCTATAATGGAGAAAAAATATTGAATACATATACTTATAAAGAAAAAACAAAGGAAGAATTTTTAAAAGAGTACAATAATTGTTGCAAGGATAGTAAATATTCGAAAAATTTATCCCCCATGACATTAGAAGGTTGTGTTGTAAGAATAAGTGATGTTATAGCTTATTTAGGTAAGGATATTGAAGATGCTATAATGCTTAAAATATTATCTAAAAAAGATATACCTAATCATATTAAAAATATGTTGGGAGATAATAATAAAAGTATTATTAATTATATAATAATGGATATTATAGAAAATAGTATAAATAAGCCCTATATAAAATTATCTGATGATTGTTTTAAAATAATGAATGAATTATTAAATTTTAATTATAAAAATATATATGCAAAAGCATATACAAGTAATGAAAAAGAAAATATTAAGGATATGTTTAATAAATTATATAAGTATTATTTAGATGCATTAAATAATAAAGATGTTAAAAATTCTATATATAAGGTATATCTAATTAAAATGAATAAAGATTATATGACTAATAACTCAAATGAAAGAATAGTAATAGATTATATAGCCGGAATGACAGATGAATATTTTATAAATGAATACAATAGTTTGTACAAATAATAATTTAGTTTAATAATCTGGGTTACACATATATTTAAAGTATTGATTAAATAAATAAATAATGTTAAAATAAAATTGTATTTATAAAGTGGGTGATAAAAGTGGAAGAAACTAAAATTTATAGTGCAGAAGAGTTTAATGATGCCTTGATAGAAGAAACAATTAAAGAAATTATTGGAATTTTAAAAGAAAAAGGATATAATCCAACAAATCAAATTGTAGGATATTTAATGAGTGGGGATCCTGGTTATATTTCTAGTTATAAAGATGCAAGAAATAAAATAACTAGATATGAAAGAGCAAAACTAATAGAAGTTTTACTTAAAAAATTCGTTAAATGAGATATTTAGGATTTGATTTAGGCACTAGAACTTTGGGAATATCAATAAGTGATTTGACAGGAGTAGTTGCGTCTACTTATGAAACATTAAGATTTAGTGATTCAAATTACCAAGAAATAATACCAAAAATATTAGATATTATTAAAAAAGAAAATATTAGATGTATTGTTTTAGGTTTGCCGAAAAATATGAATAATACATATGGTGATGCAACAGATAGAGTCTTAGAATTTAAAAAGATATTAGAACAAAATACAGATATAGAAATAGTACTTCAAGATGAGAGATTATCTACAAAAGAAGCTAGTTATTATATGATTTTAGCCGATGTTTCAAGAAAAAAAAGAAAGAAAAAAATTGATGCATTAGCCGCTAATATAATACTTCAAACTTATCTTGACAAAATTAAAGGAGAAAATTATGGAAACAAATGAAAAAATGTCATTTAAAGTAAAAGGAACAGATGGAAAAGAAGTAGAATATGAAGTTTTATTTACTTTTGAGTCTGATGAAACAAAGAAAAACTATATAGTATATACTGATAATACATTAGATAAAGATGGGAATACAAAAGTTTATGCCTCTATTTATACTCCAGGCGAAACAGAATCTGAATTATTACCTATAGAAACTGATAAAGAGTGGAAAATTATAGAAACAATACTTGGACAAATTCAAGAACAATTAAAGGAGGAAAATGGGGATAGTTAGAGCTAATCCCTTTTTTGAAGTATGAAGAGAAAATTAAATACAAAAGGAAAAATATTAATAATAATATTATCTATTATAGTTTTACTTATAATACTTTTTTTAAGTTTATTTATTGCTTATAAAATAAATATAGGTAAAGTTAGTAATAATACTGATATAATTGAAATTGAAATCACTAAAGGAGATTCTTATTATTCCATAGCGTCATCCTTGAAAGAAAAAAATTTAATTAAATCTGAATTATTTTATAAAGTATATATAAAACTTAGCAAACCAGATTCATTAAAGGCAGGAACATATTCATTAAGTCAAAATATGAGTGTTGAAGATATAGTAAAACTTTTCTCTGTTGGCGTTCCAAAAAGAGGAGAAATGATAACATTTAAAGAAGGATTAAATATGTCCCAAATAGCGTCATTAATTGCTTCAAAAACAAATAATAAAGAGGAAGATGTTTATGAAGTATTAAAGGATGAAGAATATATAGACTCATTAATAGAAAAATATTGGTTTATAACAGATGATATAAAAAATAATGACATTTATTACTCGTTAGAAGGATATCTATTCCCTGAAACATATGAATTCTATGTAGATAGTGTAACTGTAAAAGAAATATTTAATACAATGATTAATCAAACAGGTAAAAGACTAGAACCATATAAAAATGAAATTATTTCTTCTAAATATAGTGTTCATGAAATTTTAACTTTAGCCTCTATCATAGAACTAGAAGGCAAATTAGCGCAGGATAGAAAAGATATAGCAGGAGTATTTTATAATAGATTAAATAGTGGAATGAGCCTTGGCAGTGATGTTACTACATATTATGGAGCTAAAGTAAATATGAGTGATAGAGATTTATATGTGTCAGAAATCAATGATGTTAATGCGTATAATACTAGAAGTTCTGCTTTAGCAGGTAAACTCCCAGTTGGTCCGATAAGTAATCCTTCTATTACCTCAATTGTTGCTGCACTGAGTCCTAATACAAATGATTATTATTATTTTGTAGCAGATAAATATGGAAAAACTTACTTTTCTAAAAACTATAGTGAACATAATAGAACTATTGCAAGCTTAAAGGAACAAAATCTATGGTACACATATTAGAAGATATAGAGCATTATGCAGAAGAAAATAATGTTCCTATAATGCAAAAAGAAGGAATAGAATTTTTAAAAGATTATATAGAGAAAAATAATATAGTAAATATTTTAGAAATTGGTACTGCTATAGGTTATTCAGCTATAAAGATGTGCATAAATAAAAACATAATGATAACTACAATAGAAAGAGATAAGAAAAGATTTGAAATAGCTTTAAAAAATATAAAAAAAGTAAAATTAGAAGATCAAATAACCATTATAAATGATGATGCATTTAATATTGATTTAAAAGATAAATTTGATTTAATATTTATAGATGCCGCAAAGGGACAATATATTAAATTCTTTGAAAAATTTGAAAAAAATTTAAATAGAAATGGAACAATTATATCTGATAATCTTTATTTTCATGGACTTACAAAACAAATTGAAACTATTAAAAGTAGAAACTTAAGACAATTAGTAAGAAAAATAAATAAATATGTAGATTTTATAACAAATCATCCATATTATGACACTAAAATATATAATATAGGTGATGGAATAGGAGTCACGAGGAGAAAGAATGAGTAAATTTAAATACTTAATTAAAAGAATATTTAAAATGAATTATGGAAGAATGTTTAAAACAATTAATGAAATTCATGGAAAAACTGGTAAAAATAGAGTTAAATTATTTTTTGATATAATTTATTGTGGTATAAAATATCAAGCTGGATATTTAGATTATAGTTTGTTTGAAATGTATAATTTAAATTCAAAGCAGAGAAAGACAGTAATAACCAGGGGAATAAATAATCAGTTTATAAAAAAATACAATAATCCTAAATTTACACATATTTTTAATAATAAAAATGAATTCAATGAAATGTTTAAAGATTTTATTAAAAGAGATTGGATGATTGTAGGTTCAAATAATAAAAAAGAATTTTTAGAGTTTGTAAAGGATAAAAAAGAAATAATTATAAAACCTATAGATGGTACACATGGAGATAGAATAGAGAGGTTAAGCACTAGTACAAAAAATCTTTATGAACATATATTGGAAACGAAAGCATATCTTGTCGAGGAAGTTATAGTACAAAATAAAGTAATGCAAAGACTTAATTCTAGTAGTGTTAACACAATAAGAGCTATAACAGTATTTAAAAATGATAAAGCATATATAGTTGCA
The DNA here is from genome assembly GCA_023665725.1 of Clostridium sp. GTDB lineage: Bacteria > Bacillota_I > Bacilli_A > RF39 > UBA660 > UMGS872. The sequence goes on from JAMPDH010000007.1 coordinate 46,841, forward strand.
GCATATATTAGAATTGGAAATGGTAAGGTTGTAGATAATTTTAATAATGGTGGAATGACTGCGCCTATAAATGTAGATAATGCAACTATTGAATTCCCAGCTTTAGATAAAAAGGGGAATCTATATTACAAGCATCCAATTACTAATACACCAATTGTTGGATTTAAAATACCTAATTGGGAAAAAATCCAAGAGTTAGTCACTAGTGCTGGAAGATTAGTAAAAGAGGTAAGATTTGTTGGTTGGGATGTTTGTATTACAGAGGATGGTGCATTACTTATAGAAGGAAACGACTTCCCAGGACATGATATATATCAATTACCACCACATAGGAAAGATGGAATAGGAATGTTACCTCAATTTGAAAGAATTCTTAATGAAGACTAATGGTCTTTTTTTCTTATAATAAAGCATATTTATAAGAAATGCTTAATATTTACAATTAAAATTCCATATGATATAATTCTTATAGACATAAGTTTACATAGATACTAAAATATTATATATAAAAAATATGATTTTTTTGGTATAATTTAGGTAAGTAGGTGAATCATGAAAAAAGCAATACTATTAATTGCTCTACTTCTAGTTAGTGGTTGTACAGTTGTTAGAATTGATACTGAAAGTATAGATAATATAGTAGATGTAGTTTTATCTAAAAATAATACTTTATATAATCAAATAGGTAAGGGATATAAGTATTACATACCAAGAGGGGTTTCTTATATAGAAACAACAGAGTATAATGATACACTTTACTCTGAGGGTAATTATTACTATTTATATATTGATGCTATTGCGTATTATTATGATGAAACTATAGCTTGTGAATCAGTAGATGGTGCATACTATTTTAGAGAAATAAATAACAATGATAAAACAGGATATCTTTTAATTAAAAAAATGGATAATAAATATCTTGTTGAATTTGTTTATAATTATGCTAAAATCGAGGCACTAGTAGAAAAAAGTCAAATAAATGATGTTGTATTAGATTCTTCTTATATACTTTCTACTATAAAATATAATTACAATGTTATAAAAATTATGTTAGATAGCGATTACTTTAAGAATAAAGAAGAAAAGTATACTATTTTTGAGTCACAGCCTGGAAATGAAAGCTTCTTTCCAATATACGAAGATGATGGTACTGAAGAAAAAATAGATGAAAATATTAGTGAAGATGAAATAAAAGAGGATAATCAATAGGAAGGTGAATTATGAAATTTGTAGATAAAATAAAAAATATGTTTACAGAAGAAGTAGAAGAAGAAAGACCAACTATAAAAAAAGAAGTTACACATGTTGAAATAAATACACCAAAGATAGAACCTGAAAGTGTCCCTGTGGAAGAAAAAAACGAAGAAGAACCAAAACAGCCAGAAAAAGCAGCACCAATTTTCTTTGATGATAAAGATTTTGATACATTGGAAAAACCTAAACCAAAGGAAGAAAAAAGTGAAAAAAAAGAGGAAAAACCATCTTATAAAGATAAATATAAAGGAACACCTGCTGTAGAAGTTAAGCAAAAAACCTTTAAACCATCACCAATAATATCACCAGTTTATGGTATACTAGATAAAAATTATAAAAAAGAGGATATAGAACCAAAAACTACTATACCTACAACAGTTTATACAGATCCTAAAGATGTAACTATAGATACAGTTAGACAAAAGGCATATGGCACTTTAGAGGATGACATTGAAACAACTATGTTTGGTATTCAAGAGGAACCAAGGCATAAACAAAAGGATGGGCTTCTTGATGACTTATTACTAGATGATGATATTTTAGGAGAAAACCAAGATATTAAAATGTCTGGATTAGATGATTTTGATGACTTTGAATATGAAGAAAAGTATAAAAAATTAGACGATGAAGAGGATATAGAATCAAAACATGGTGGATTAGAAATAGATGAAGAAACAGACTACTCTAATGAAGATAATTTAAATATTTCAGAACAAAAGCATGTAGATGAATCGACAAGTATGGAAGATGATTTTGATTTATCAGATGATATTATGAATAGTTATCAAGATGATGAACAAGATAATAATGAAAATATTTCAGATAGTGATTTATTTGATTTGATTGATTCAATGTATGAAAAGAGTGATAGTGATGAATAATTTTTTTCCACTCATATTATATATTCTTTTGAGTATATTAGTAATAGTAATAACTATATTTGTAATAAGACTTTTTAAAACCTTGAATAAAGTAGATAAAGTAATAGATGATTTAAACTTTAAACTTGAAAAAGTAAATGGTGTTTTTGAAATAGTAGATAAAAGTACAAGTTTTATAGATTCAATTGGAAATAAAATAACTGATATGATTATGGGACTTATTTCAAAAATATCTAGAGGTAAAAAGAGAAAGGAAAATGATTATGAGTAAAAAAAAGGGAACTTTAAAATTTTTAGCGGGTGTTGGAGCAGGTGTTGGTCTAGGAATTTTATTCGCACCTAAAAAAGGTAGCGAGACTAGAAAAGAGTTAAAACAAAAATTTGATGAAATGTTAGATAAAGTAAAAAATCTAGATAAAGAAGAAGTAAAAAAAAATATAGAGAATAAAATAAATGAAATAAAAAAGGAACTATCAGATTTAGATAAAGAAAAAGTTTTAAAAGTTGCTAAGAAAAAAGCGAAGGATATTCAAGAAAAAGCGCAACAATTAGTTGAATATGCTATAGAAAAAGGAACACCAGTTTTAGAAAAATCAGCAACAGCCATAAGGGAAAAAGCAATAGATGTTACAAAAGAAATACTTGCAAAATTAGAAAAAACAGATAAATAATTCTGTTTTTTTCAATTTGCTTAAATTATAAAAGTATAGTATAATTAATAAGATTGGAGTGGTTATGTGAAGTTTATAAAGAAAAATAGATCAATACTTATAATTTTATCAGTAATAATTGTAATACTTTTGATAACTTTTTTCGCACTATACAACTTTCTGTTTTCAGGATATAATTCATCACCATGGGGTAATAGATTAGATGGCATAGAGGAAGTCCCTATATCCGAAGAAACTATTAATTCAGGAAAGAAAATTTTTACTGATATTGATGGTGTTCAAAATGTAACTTATAGTTTATCTGGGAAAAGATGTAATTTTATAATTACTGTTTCTAAAGATACAAAATATGAAAATATAATAAAATTAGAGGATAAATTTTTAGAATTATTCACTGATGAACAAAAAAATTTTTATGATTTTCAAATATATATAGATATTAATGAAGAAAGTGATATATATCCTATAATAGGATATAAAAAGAATACATCTATAAAAAAAGATGAAGCAACAGGAGAAATGATAACATTAAATGAATCATTCACATGGTTAATAGGTAAGGAAGAACAAAATGAAGAATAAAAGAGTAATTATTATTTCTATTATTGTAGTTTTACTAGGATTAATAGGCTTTGGAATATTTTATTTCTTAAATAATGAAGATGAAGCAACTTCTCTTTCGTTATTAGATAAGCAATGGATAGAAAATAACAAAAAAAATATAGTTGATTTATCAATATTTACAGATGTATCAACTGTAAGCGATAAAGGAAATGGATTAATATTCGATTTTTTAAATAGTTTAGAACGCGATACGACATTAACTTTTAATACTATAGCATATAAAGTAGATGAATCACCTAAAACAGATTATGCATTTAAAAGAGTTGATAAAATGGGTCAAAATCAGCTACTTTTATATAGAGATAATGAGATATTAATATCTAAAAAAGATATAACTTATAGTAGGTTATCTGATGTAAAAAATATTAAAATAGGGGTATTAAAAACTTCTAAAGAAAGAGTAAGTAAATATTTATCAATTTGTGAAGGAATAAGATTAGAAGAATTTGATTCTATAAATGAATTAATAGGAGAATTATCTAATGAATCTTCTACAATAGATGCTATAATATTACCACGTTTAGAAAGTTTTAAAGATATATTTGCAAGCAATTTATATATATCATATAATCTTACCGATTTAACAGATGATTATGTATTAGCGCTTGGAAATAACGAAAGATTAAATCAAATTATTACGAAGTACTTCGAAAAGTGGAAATCAAATAATATAGATAATTTATATAATAAATATTTTTCAGATAATATATTAAATTATCTTGAAATTCCTGAAAAAGATAAATCAGATTTTAAGGGTAAAAGATATACTTACGGTTTTGTTGAAGTAGAGCCTTATGATATAACTATTGATGGGAAATTAATGGGTATAAATAAAAGCGTCTTGGAAAACTTTTCAACTACATTTGGTGTTGAGTTTATATATAAGAAATATTCAAATTATAATGAACTTGTAAATGCATTTAATAATAAAGAAATTGATATATTTTTTGATGTATATAAGACAGATACTTATGAAATAGATAATATTGAATTAAATTCTATGTTCAATGAAAAAGCTATTGTGTTAACTAATAAAGTTATAAATATAGATTCCATATACTCATTAATTGGTGAGCAAGTTATAACAGTTCAAAACAGCAAGTTATCCAAAGAATTAGAGGATCTAGGAATAAATGTTAAAACTTATAAAAATGTGGAAGAAGTAATTAAAAAAGCAAATTCTATGGATATAATAGTTATAGATAATGAAAGTTATAATTATTATGTTTCAAAAAATAGTTTAAAGTTTAAAAATGTATATACTTATAATATGAATTCAAATTATTATTATAGAGTTAATAATTCCAATGAAAATAAAATTTTTATAAAAGTATTTGATAATTATTTAAAATCTACTCAAACTCATTCTCTAGTTATAACTGGGTATAATGATTTAGTAAATATTAAAATGATGCCTATAATAATTAAATATATATCAATTGCTCTTGCATCTTTAATATCAATATGCTTAATATTCCTTTTAGTATTAAAAATAAAACATAGTGTTAGTTCAACAGATAAAGCATTTACTAAAGAAGATAAGCTTCGTTATATTGATATGCTTACATCATTAAAGAATAGAAATTATTTAAATGACAACTTGGAAAAATGGGATAATAGTGAAATATATCCTCAGGCAATAATAATTGTTGATTTAAACAATATTGCGTATATAAATGATAATTATGGACATGAAGAAGGAGATAAAGTAATAGGGGAAGCAGCTAATATATTGATAAGAAATCAAATGTCTAATACAGAGGTTATAAGAACTAGTGGTAATGAATTTTTAATATATTTAGTTTCTTATGATGAAAAACAAGTTGTTTCTTATATTAAAAAATTAAATAAAGAATTTAAAGAATTATCACATAAATTTGGAGCATCCTTAGGTTATAGTATGATAAACGATGGAATTAAAACAGTAGATGACGCTATTAATGAAGCAACACTTGATATGAGAAGTAATAAGGAAGAATTGAATTAAATTCTTCCTTTTGACTTTTAATGTTAAATATTGTATATTTATAATTGGTGAATATATGAAAGAATATTTTGATAGAGTATTATTATGGTTTAAAAAACTTTTTAGGATAATTAATAGACCAGATATGAAAGTATTACCTGGTCATTTAGCGTTCTTTCTTGTAATGTCAATATTTCCTGTTTTTACATTAATAGGTTTTTTCTCCTCATTATTTAATCTTTCTATTGATTCATTAACTAACTTATTAAGTACAGCTATACCAAAAGATGTAAGTGGTTTATTAATTTCTTTTATAACCGGATCATTAGATTTTAAAGTAGGATTTTCTATGTTAGCAGGATTTATTATTGCCTCAAATGGTGCATATTCTTTAATAGTTACATCAAATCAACTATATAAATTAGATAGTTCAAATTATATAAAAAGAAGAATAAAAGCAATATTGTTAACAATACTATTATTAGTACTATTTATATTTTTAATAGTTGTATTTGCTTTTGGAAATGATATAATTAGATTTTTATCCAATATTGGCTTTTTAAATGGCGTAATTAATATAATTATGAAAGTATATCAGATTTTTAAAATCCCATTAGGACTTTTAATAGTATTTTTGATAATTAAAATAATATATGCTACTACACCAGATTCTAGAGTTCCAGGTAAGTATACAACAAATGGCGCAATATTTACAACTGTTGTTGGTGCATTAGTAACTATTATATATTCTTATTATGTGGATAATTTTAGTAATTATGGTCTATTTTATGGAAGTTTAACTAATATTGTTGTATTAATGATGTATTTATATTTTATATCATATATTATAGTTATAGGGATCAGTATAAATGCTAATAATTATAATATAGAAAAAAGTGAATAAATAAGTAAATAAAAATAATAATAATAAGTGGCACATAATTTTATATGTGCCTACATCTTATGTGATATTTTATATGGTATAGATGATAAGCTTTAAGTTTTTATCAGTTTTATAATATATTAATATAAGTATGTATTCTCCTAAATAGCAAATAGATAAACACTTATCTATTTGTTTTTATTATAATGTAAAGTATCCTATAGTTATCTTTTAATTTAATCAATTATGTGATATACTTAATTTTAGTGTTTGAGGTGATAATTTTGAAAAAAATTATAAACAAAACTAAAGATAAATTAAAAAAAACATTACTATCTATAAAAAAATTTGATTATAGAGGTTATTATAACGAAAATAAGTTAATGATAATTTTTATATTAACATCCCTTATTAATGCAATGTTACTTAGATTTTTAACTATTAAAAATTATTTTGATATTCAACCTGTATTATGTGATTTTATAATACTAGTAATATTAAGTTCATTTAGTTATTTAATTAAGAAAAAAAATAGAATAAAATACTTTTTCTTTCTCTCTATATTATTTACTTTAATATGCATAATTAACTCTATGTATTATACAAACTATTTGTCATTTGCTTCAATTTCATTATTTTCAACAGCTTTTCAAGTAGTAGATGTTGTTGATGCAGTATATGAGAATATATTGGAGTTAAAAGATTTCTGCTATATATGGCAAATAGTTGCTATATCATTTGCCTATTTTAATATCAAGAAAAAGGAAGATATAAAAAAATCAAATAAAAGAGAAAAAAATAAGTTTTTAAATACATTAATATTTGGAATTTTATCACTTGGTTTATTTGCACTTACTTTGTCACCAACAGATATTGGAAGGATAACAAAGCAATGGAATAGAAATTATATAATTTCTAAGTATGGAGTATATGCTTATCAAATAAGTGATGCAATATTTAGTGTAACACCCAAAATAACTAGTATATTTGGATATGATAAAAATTATAAAATGTTTAGAGATTACTATAATGAAAAAAATCCAACTATTCCTAATAATTATACTAATATATTTGAGGGTAAAAATATCTTAGTAATACATGCTGAAAGTATTCAGGCTTTTACTATGCAAACTTCGTTTAATGGAATAGAAGTAACACCAAATTTAAATAGACTTGCAAATGAAGGAATATATTTTTCTAATTTTTATGCACAAGAAAGTGTAGGGACTAGTAGCGATAGTGAGTTTACATTTAATACCTCTCTTTTACCATCATCTACAGGGACAATTGCTATTAATCATTGGGAAAGTGAGTATGAAACTATAGAAAAGCTTTTAAAACAAAAAGGTTATTATACATTTAGTATGCATGGTAATAATTGCTCTTTTTGGAATAGAAATTTACTTCATCAACAATTTGGGTATGATAAATTTTATTGTTATACAAATGATTATGTAATAGATGAGGAAATTGGACTTGGTTTATCCGATAAATCATTCTTCAATCAATCAGTACCAAAAATAGAAGATATAAATAATAATCATTCTAACTGGTATGGGCTTCTTATAATGCTTTCAAATCATACACCATTTTCCGATATAGATGGTTATACTGATTATGAAGTAGATTATAAGTATGAAACAATAGATGAAAAAACAGGGAAAAAAGTAATATCTTCTGCTCCTTATTTGGAAGGGACGGTACTTGGAAACTATATTAAATCCGTTCATTACGCTGATGAAGCATTGGGACAATTAATGCAAGATCTAGATGAATCAGGACTTCTTGATAATACTGTTGTAGTAATATATGGAGATCATGATGCCAAAATAAAAAAATCAGAGTATGAGAGATTCTATAATTATGACTATAAAACTGATACAGTTTTATCACCTAATGATTTAGGTTATATAGAGTTTGATTCTATTGATTATGAACTAAATAGAAAAGTTCCTTTTATAATATGGAGTAAGGATATGGATCCCACATATTCAAAAGAGGTAACAGAAGTTATGGGAATGTACGATGTACTACCAACTCTTGCTAATATGTTAAATATTAAACCTAATTATAATTTGGGTAGTGATATATTTAGTAAAAAAGATAACATTGTTATTTTTCCAGATTCTAGCTGGATTACTAATGATATATATTATGAGTCTTCGACTGGTAAAATTTATAATATAAGTAAGAATAATAACAATATAATTTATTCACAAGAGTATATTGATGAAATAAATAAAATGGTTGAAGAAAAGCTAGTTATTTCTAACTCCATAGCTTTATATGATTTAATAAAACAGGCAAATTTAGATAATTCAGTTGAATGCTCTGAATAGGGGAGGTAACATGAAAAGAAAGTTAAGTTTATCTAAAATTATTATATTTTCTTTATATATTATATTTATAGGCCTTATTATTTTTGCTATTGTAAAAATACTTACACCTGATAAAAAAACAGTTGATATATCTGTAGTTGACAGTATTGAAAATTATAATTATAAACTAGAGAGTAGTGCTACAAAATATCAAAAATCATTATTTAAGGAATTATCAGAATTACTTAGCAAAGAAGATTATAGTATAGAAGAGTATGCAAAATTGATATCAAAATTATTTGTTACAGATTTTTATACATTAGATAATAAACTAAACAAAAATGATATAGGAGGATTACAATATATTTATTCTTATTTTAAAGAGGATTTCATATCTTATTCGAAAGAGACAGTATATAAGACAGTTAAAAATAATATGTATGGGGACAGAAATCAAAAATTACCTATTGTAACAGGTGCAGAGGTTTTATCCATTTCCAATGATGAATTTAAGTATAATAGTGATACTTTAGATGCATATTATGTAGATATAAATGTTTCATATGAAGAAGATTTAGGATATCCTACTAGCATAAGCTTAGTTTTGGTAAAAAATAATAATAAAATAGAAGTAGTAAAAATGGAAACAAAATAGTTTTCATTTTTTTAATATTATAATAAATATAAGTAGTTTAATTACCTTTATTAGCATAGTATTATAATGATACTAGAAAAGAGGTTTTAAGATGAAAAATAATACTTTAAAACTTGTAATTAAGCAAATAAGAAAATATAAATTGACAAAATTATTTGAGGGTAAGGAACCAAAACAATTTGAAAAATGGATATCAATGTTAAACAGTAAACAAATTAATAATTTCCTTAGTTTAAATATAGATATTAATGAAATAAATTTTCCAATAGAAATATTACTTGATAATGATTTATTAAATTATGATGATTATACTAGAAGAATTGAGGCCTTAATAAATTTTAAAAATTATGGTGATTGTTATATACATAGTTTTTTAAAAAGTAGCAATTTTTATAAGGATATTGAAGTAGTACTCAATAATAATATAAGAGATGGATTATGGATATTAGGAACAAAATCTTTTATTAATAGTCCCTATCATGATGAAGATTTAAATTTATTAATAAAAACTCAAAGTGCTAATAATGATATATTCAATTCTAAAATTTCAGATGCTTTAGCAAGAGTCGCAGCAGATTATCATTCTATTAAAAGTCGATATCATCAATTAGATATGAAATTAATAGCTCAATGTAAAGATGATTATTCATTACAAACAAATAAAGAAAATTATATAAAAATTTTAAGTAATTTAGCTATAAATGAAGTATCATTGTCAGATAAGTATCATCTAGAAAATATGCAAATATTAGCGTCTAATCCTGTTTCTAAACAATTTTTATTTAAAATAATGACAGATGTAAAAACAATAAATGGAAAATATTATCGTAAAGAAATAGAAGCTTTAGTTAAGGCTAAAAGTGAACATACAGCGGAAGCACTATATTATTATATAAAAAATCCAGGATATAATTTTGGAGATTCACATTATTATGATATTGAAGATGCACCATATGTTTATAATTGTAATTATGTATCTGGTCGTAATAATCCAGATTATCTAAAAAATCTAGAACTAATAAATCAAATTAATGATAAGTTTGTAATACGTTTTGTATCTATTTTAATGAATCAAGATTTTATAAATAGCAATTATAAAAAATTTGATTTGGAATTATTAGAATCTATTTCATCTGAATCGACCTTTATAGATTTATATAGACTAATGTTTGATAGTAAATTCTTAAATAGTATTCATCATAAGGAAGATATTATTATTATAAGTCAAACTGCAAATAAGAGAATTAGGCAATTATTATTAAAAAAAGCTACAGATGAACATAGTATTTGTAGTATAAATCATAAGTATGATATGAACTACATTTCAAAATTAGATATAGATAATATTAGCAATGAAATATATCGCTCTATATATTATTATTTATTTGATGAGAAAGGTATTAATAATGAAGATCATATTTCTATATTAGAAAAACTTAGTAAAGGAATACCTGTTGATGTCAATGATTGTTTTTCAGAATACTTAAATAATTTAGAAAAACAAATAGATGATAATGAGAATAATACAATTGAAATTATTAAATCTAATTCTAATGCTGAAAATAAACTTAAAATTTTAACTTTTATAAAAAAAATTATTCATAAAGGATAACAATAAAGTGTGTTTTATTTACACACTTTTTTAATTAAAATATTTTTGATAATTATAAGTTTTTCCTTCAATAATAATTTTATCTTCAGTTATTATTTCAAATTTCCATGTTACAGGTTTATCTAATTTTTCTTTTTCCCCTATATCAGTTGTTTGATGTGTCATTATAGCAGTTAAAATATTATTTTCTACTTTATAAGTACCATCAGCTGTATAACCACCACAAGCACTGTAAGGACAATTATTAACAAGATAATTAACCTTGCCATTTTTACCAAATTGCATAGCATACCAAGAATCTGTTTTTTTATAAACATAATATCCAGTTGTCTTAATAGTAGCAGATTCTACTTTTAAAGCAAAGTCTTTTTCTGTTTTATTACCACTCATATCAACAGCGATATATTTTAAACTATATTCACCAATTTTATTATAATCATATTCTCCTTCAATAGTTGCAGTTATATTTTCATTAGAATTATCAGTTACTATTACATTTTTTAATAAATCTGGTTTGCTTCCAACAGTAGTAGTTATTGCATCTTCACCTTCAATTAAAGGTGGAGTAGTATCTATGATAGTTACTTTGAATGATAAATTTTTTTCTTGTTTTTTTGTATTGTAATATTTAATAGTTATATCTTTTTCTCCAAGTTTAGAAGTATCTATTAATTCATTTTCATTTATAATTTCTACATTTTCTTTAGTTTTTATTAGAGATAGAATAGGAACTTTACTGTTAATTTCAAATTGTAATGTATCAGATAAAATAATTTTTTCTTTATTAATATTTAAAAATATAATTAATAATGTCGTTATTAGTATTAATAATGTTAGTGATATTATAATTAAAATCTTTTTATTTTTAGATAATTTCATTTTTATTTCACCTTATTTTAATTATATCATTAAAAATTATAAAGTAAAGGGTAAGAGTTACTTTGTATTAAATTAATAAATAATAAAAAAAATGACAAAGTTTTGTCACTTTTTTAAAGTTTTAATACACTTATTTAATGTTCTCTTTTCTTTAGTTAATTCAGTATTGGTTACAGTATATTGTTTTGATAAATGTACTCTGCCATTATAATTGTTTGATTCTAATAGTACTGAACCAGTGGGCCAAGATTTGCACCCTCCCGTTGTTTCATGAAGTTGAATTTTTAATAATTCAGTTTTACTCAACTTTAATATTAATTTATCTAACTCCAATAAATCTTTTTTATCAAAATCATTTTGATTATTTTGTCTAAATGAAATTAATTGATATAATATAGTTCCAAAATCCGCATTAAAATGTGAACAAGATTCATATCCCTCTCTAATTATAAATAATGCATTTGCTAATGAGGGGTATTGCATAATCCCTTCATTAATTTTTTTCCATTGATGATTTGATATAAATTCCTGTAATGCTTTATTTGTATACATTTGCTTACCGTATGCTTGTGCAGGTGATATAATTTTCCCTTCATTAAAAATACTAATAATATTAAATAATATATTGTTTTTGATTGAATCCCGAGTATTTAGATCAATAAAATGTACTGCTCCATTAGTAATAATTCTAAATTCATGAATACTTAGGCATTTAGGATCGTTTTCCCTATGATTTACACGCCATAGCTCTAATTCAATAACATATGATTTCCCTTTATAATATATTCTTTTACAAAAATCTATATTTTTCCATGTATCCTTATTTGTTTTAAAAATGATTTCTTCTTGTTCTAAAGAAATTATATCAAAATCTTGTCTAAAACTATCGGCAATAATGACATTTTGATTTCTATATGATGCTAGAAATTTATATATAACTTCATATTCGTCATTGGAAATTTTTTCATCGTAATTAAAATACCAATTTTGTGGTATAATCATAAATTCCACTCCTTTTTAATTGCTAATCATAATATATGCCTTTATTTAGAATTTGGCAACAGTATGTAATTTGGTTTTCTAACTAGATTTTTTTTACAAATATAAAAATATCATCAATAAATTTGATCACTTTTCAATTATAAATTTTATTATTTATCAAAGAAAAAAAACGAACCATAAGAGTTCGTATATTTTCAATCTGGAGGGCCTAGTCGGATTTGAACCAACGCATCAAGGAGTTGCAGTCCTTTGCCTTAGCCACTTGGCTATAGACCCACAACACAAAAATTATATCAAAAAACAAATAGAATTACAATATTTTTTAAAATATTTGTAAACTTTTAAATAATTATATCAATTTTTTTTGTTAAAATGTATAATGTGGTTTATAATAATATATGTAGGTAGTGATGTATGTATGAAAAAAAAATTAAAATTAATTATGGAAAATAAATTAGCATTTATAATAATTGCTATTGTATTATTACTTTTAACAATAGGCACATTTTATCTATTTTATGTAATATCATTATTAAATAATATAGAAAATGAACTTAGATTTTTATTTCAAATTATAATACTTTTTATATGGTTTATAATGTTGCATTTTAGTTTTAAGTCATTATTAAAGAATAAAAAAGTTATGTATATTTCACTAATAGTATTTATGATTATATATATAATTATACTAATTTTTGCATCTTTTACAGCTCATAATTGGTATTTAAAAATTTCTAATATAAGTACAACTACTAATACCTATTCTATGAGTATTGTAACATTAAAAAGTAATTTAATAGAAGACATTAAAAATATAGATAATAAAGATAAAATTGGAATAATAGATGATAATAATGCAAATGAAACTTCTATTCAAGAAGAAATATTGAAAAAAGAAAATCTATCTAATGAAACTATACAATATAATGATTATGGACCATTATTAGAGGATTTACTAACTGGTAATATAAAATATGCCATATTACCTGCAAACTATGAAATAACATTTTCTTCTATTGAAGAACTTGACATTGATAATATAAAGTCAATATATACTTATAGTAAAGATGTCAACGTAGAGACAACATCTAACGAGATATTAGACAAACCGTTTACAGTTTTACTTATGGGAGTTGATTCTAAGGTAAGTGATATAAGAAATGCCTCTTTAAATGGTGATGCACTTATGTTAATAACATTTAATCCCGATACTTTAAATGCAACAATATTAAGTATACCAAGAGATACATATACATCTATATCTTGTTTTGCCGGAAATAGGAAAAATAAAATTACACATTCAGCTTGGTATGGAGAATCTTGTGTAGAAAAAACAATAGAAAATTTAGTTGGAATTGATATAGATTATTATGTAAAAATTGATTTTAAAGGACTTGTTGAATTAGTTGATTCGGTTGGAGGAATAGATGTAGATGTTCCTATTAAGTTTTGTGAACAAGATAGTGATAGGAATTTTGATAATTTAATTTGTTTGGATAAAGGTGTTCAAACCTTAAATGGAGAACAAGCACTAGCTCTATCAAGACATAGAAAAACAATAAATGATTTTATTAGAGGTCAAAATCAACAATTAGTTATAAAAGGTCTTATGGATAAATTAATAAAAATACGTAATGTAGATACAATAGGAAATATACTTGATGCATTAAAAAATAATATTGAAACTAATATAACTACTAACCAGATTTTCTCACTTTATAATGTTGCTTTAAAAGTAGTAGATTCTTCTAAGACAAATGATACATTTAATATGCAAAGATTATATATAAGTGGTTATGATAAATATATATTTGATTATAGTAATCTATATAATGCAGGTATGAAATTAAATCTTTATAATTTTATACCATATGAAGGCTCTTTAAATGATGTAAGCAAAGCTATGAAAGTAAATTTAGGTATAGAAGAAGAAGAACAAATTAAAAAATTAAATTTTGATATAAATAATCCATATAAAGAAACAATAATTGGAAAAGGAAAATACCAAATTACAAATAGTTTGAATTTATTACCTAATTTTGTAGGTAAAAATGTATCAGTTGCGAATACCTATGCTAAAAATAATGGAATGAATATTACAATTAAAGAGACAACAGGGAATAGTTCTAATTTTGTAGGTCAAATTATAAGTCAGTCACCATATGCTAATATAGATACAGATTTTATGGATAAAAGTAAGGGTATAACTGTGACTGTGGTCACTTCTATTGTTGACAATAATATACAAGATAATAATCAAAATATAGATAATAATGATAATGAAATAAAAGATGGGGATATTGTTATAGATAATGAAGAATGAAAATGGTGATTTATAGTCATCATTTTTTGTTATAACTTTTTTGAGAAAAAATATATAAATAATGAATAAAATAATA
Source organism: Clostridium sp. (assembly GCA_023665725.1). GTDB lineage: Bacteria > Bacillota_I > Bacilli_A > RF39 > UBA660 > UMGS872. Next base: position 61,985 of record JAMPDH010000007.1, read on the forward strand.
AATTATAAACTATGTAATATTGAAATAAAAACTAAATAAAAAATTTATAACAAAGAAAAATAAATATTTGGAT
>JAMPDH010000008.1 GCA_023665725.1 Clostridium sp.
TGGGTTCAGAACGTCGTGAGACAGTTCGGTCCCTATCCGTCGTGGGCGTAGGAAAATTGAGGAGATCTGTTCTTAGTACGAGAGGACCGGAACGGACATACCTCTGGTGTATCTGTTGTCACGCCAGTGGCAGCGCAGAGTAGCTATGTATGGAATGGATAACCGCTGAAAGCATCTAAGCGGGAAGCCAACTTCAAGATGAGTTTTCCCATTTTTTATAAAGTAAGATCCCAGAAAGACTATCTGGTTGATAGGCTAGGGCTGGAAGCATGGCAACATGTTGAGGTGACTAGTACTAATAGATCGAGGATTTAATCTCATGTTATTTTTTCTAAGTGAGATATCCACATTATCATGTTTTCAGAGAATAATTTCTCTATATTTAATTAGTGACTATAGCAAAGAGGATACACCTGTTCCCATCTCGAACAGAGATGTTGATAGATGTAGACCATAAAAGTTATAGTTACAAAAATAGTTAAAATTTTAGTTGTGTTGATAGCCTAGTGGACACACCCTTACCCATCCCGAACAAGGAAGTTAAGCACTAGAACGCCGAAAATAGTGTATGCGAAGATAGGAAAATGCAACTATTTTTTTTTGCTTAAAAAAGACTAAATCGGTTAAAATTTAGTCTTATTTTTATGTCATTTTGTCGATGGGTGTCCCGTTAGGTGTCCCAGTTTTAGTAGTTTCATTATGCTTATTTCGTAAATTTGTTATGTCATTAGCAAGTAAAATTTTCCTTTCTTTATACATATGTCCATATTCATTAGAGGTTGTTCTAATATCTTTATGTCTTAGTCTTGTTTTTATATCTTCTAGTTGCATACCCATATTGACTAATAGTGCTGCATGGCTATGTCTTAACTTATGAGGAGTAATATTTTTTTCTATTCCTGCTCGTTTTAAATACTTTTTAATCATATCTCTAATAGCTTTGTCCCCAATTACTTCACATTTACCTCTATTATTAGCAAATAGATATTTACTTGTTATATTCTTTTCTTTTCTATATTCTAAGAAAGTATGATAAGCATCAACTGTAATGTCATCTAAGAATAAATCATCTTCTGACTCCTCGGTTTTAGCATATGGTCTAATTTTACCTTTATAATATGTTTCAGTAATATTTAAAGATGTCCCTTCATCTGTAGTAATTATACTATCAGTAGAAAGTCCTAGTGCTTCGCTTATTCTTAAACCAGTATAAAATAGTAGTTGTAGCATAAATAAATCTCTAATGTTATCAACAACAGATAATAAATTTATAAATTCTTCTTCTTCTAGGTAAGCTACTTTCTTTTTCTCTTTCTCTTTTTTAAAATTGCCCACAACTCCAGCAGGGTTATAAGTTATTAACCTTTTTTTAACACAATAATTTAAAAAAGCAGATAACTGCTTATGTACTTTCATAAGTGTTTGCTTTGCTAATTTCTTTTCCTTTTCCCTTTGACAATTCATTTTCATTAAATCATCATGAAACTTATTAATATGTTCTTCCGAAATCTCAGCAATTTTTACATTACCTAATTTTGGAAGTATTTGATTTTTAAAGATTGTTTTCTTACCATCAACAGTCGATTCTGCTAGTGTACCTTTTCTTACTTTAAGTTCACATTCTTTTATATATGTATTAAACACATCTTTAAAAAGTTCCGTTTTCTTAGGTTGGTTGCCTTGTTCCTTAAATTTTACTTTTTCTTTTGCTATCCAGTTTTGAGCATCCTTTATTGTTTTTAAATTACATTTACTTTTTCGAACATCTTTATTATATAATATATCACGCAATTTAAAGTTAACAGCATATGTACCTTTTGTTTTGTGTTTATAGATATAATCATAATTAGTTTTATCATATTCTTCCCATTTTATCATTTAATTTATTCTCCCATCTTTTCTAATTTCGTAATTAGTGCTATAATAGGAGTACAGAAAAAAAGTTGTTCTGTGCTAGATTAATTTTTTATTCTGTACGCTATTAATAGCGGTTGAGTTAGTGTTCCAGCACTAGCTCCTTTTTTTATTTTCTTTTTAAAAAATTTTTAACCATTGATAATAAAATATCTAAATCTTCATCAGATAATTCAGCAGATATTTTAATTAGTTCTCTTCTTTTTTTCGACTTGGTATCAATTTCCAAATGTTCTTTATCATTATCTTCGGTAAGTTGACTTCTTGATATTCCAAAGTAATCTGCTAATTGTTTGATATTATCTTCACTTGCATAATTATAACAACTAAGCCAATTACTAAGGGTTGAATATTTAATCTCTAACTCTTTGCATATATCGTTTCTACTAGTTCCTGTTAATAGCATATAGTATCTAAGATTTTTACTGAATATTTTACATATTGCTCGATTAGTATTTCTCATATTATCTCTCCTTCCAATAATATAATACAGCATATCCGACAAAAATGCAATATACAAATTAAAATAAATTACAGAATGATACATAAAAATACTTGACAATCATTAAAGTTAGTAGTATTCTATTTATCGAACGCACCAAATAGAATGCAAATTCAAGAAGTAGATAGTGTTCTAATTGTATATCAACAATGGAAGTTCTTATTTGAGAACTTTTAATTGAAGATATAATTTTTTTGGAAGTTCGTTACAGCGTTGCTGGTAAATTTAAGAAAGGAGAGATATAATGCCATTAAAAGAAACTAGACTTGATAATAACTGGAGTATAGAAGAAGCGTGTTTAGTATTTGGACTGGATGCAGAAACTCTTTTTCGATACGAAAATGGTACAGAAATTCCAAATAAGTGGGCACTTAACATAATAGCAAGTGTTCTTGATGAAAGTAATTAATCTAGCACAGAACAGTTTTTTTAATTAAGGAGGAAAAGACCATGAATAGTAATATGCTTGATATAAAGCAATGTGCAGAATTTTTAAATGTTTCTATTTCACTGATTAGGAAGTTAGTTAGAAAAAATAAAATACCATATAACAGAATAGGAGCTAAGCTCTTATTCCCAAAAAATGAAATTGACATTTGGTTAAAAGAAAACCAAAACAATATTGAATATTAGAAAGGAATAATAAATATGAAAATAAAATCAAAAATAAGTGAATCATATGTAATCGAAGTTGATGGAGAGATAACATTAAATTTAGTTACCCACTTGGCTTTTTTAAACAAAGATGAAGTAACTATATCTAGTCTATATGGAGATTTTGTGGATATAACTCTTACGAAAATAGATATGTTAAAGATATCTAAATTTATTCGAGAAGATTATCCAAATCGTTCAATACTAAAATTGGATAATATCTCATTTGAAATTAACCCAAACTGGGTAATAATTACTAATGGGGATAAAAAAATAGAAATTCGACCTGAAATGTTTGAAAAAATAACCAAACATATAGAAGAAAGAGAGGAAAAAATTATGGAGAGTAGCAATCTTACTCAAGAAGTTTATAATAAAATTATAAACGCTACTGCTAGTCAGAATAATAAACCTACTGAAGAAATGGCGAAACCTATTGAAACTGTAGGTCAACAAAAAAAGCAAAGTCTTTATGACACAATTATAAATACTATGAAACAAGAAACAAAAGGAGGAAATGGAAATGGAAAATAATATAGACAAAAACAAATTAAAAAGATTTGGGGAGATAACAATACTTAATATAGATACTTTTATAGAGGGTAGTTATATTAAAATATGTAATGAAGATGATTACATAGATAGTGCCATAGTTACTATTGATGAAATAATAAGTTTATATACTTTATCATTAACTCAAAATTATATATTTATTCAAACTCAAGATAATAAATTCACTTATAATAATGGATGTTTTGAAATAGAAAGTCCATTTGCATGGTTGAAATTTACAAGAAAAGATTTTACTGCGTTTGGTAATTACATTTATGGCATAGTGGAGGAGAGAAAAGAAAATGGATAATAATGTTAATAGCACTAGCTCAGCAGGTATATATAATATACTTGCTGAGCTACCCCAAAAGATACCTTATAATGATACTGAGGTACTAACAAATGATACAGAAGAATTAAGATTAGTGAATTATTTTTTTTCCAGCATTAGCAGTCATAATCAGGAAGTGGAAACTCTATTATATGAAGTGATAGGATACTCATTATGCAAAACTGCTAAACTTAATAAGGCCTTTATATTTAAGGGAAAAGGCAGAAATGGAAAGTCGGTCATTTTTCGTATAATAGAGAAATTAGTGGGTGCAAAACAATGCTCACATGAGCATTTAGAGAAACTATCAGGGAGTAAGGCTGGAAGCAAAACAACAATTAAGGCTTTAAGTGGGTGTACTGTTAATATAGCAGAGGACCAAAAGCAACCGAAGTATATTAATACTTCGATTCTAACTAGGTTAATATCAGGTGAACCTATTTCAGTAGAACAAACAGGTAATCATAGAATAGAGTTGACACCTAAGGTAACTATGTTATTCTCTGTAAATGAAGTAATAGACTTCAAAGAAACTGGTATTTATATAAAAGACCGTTTTTTGGTTATACCATTTAATGAGACATTTACTGATGATAATAGCAATAGAGATATTAATATAGTAGAGAAACTCTGCGAAGATAAAGCACAGCAGATTATAGCAACTAGGGCTATTCAAGCATTTAGTAAAGTATTAAAAACTGGAAAATTTACTATTCCAAGCATCGTGGAAGAAGAAACTAAAAGGTACTTTAGGGAATGTAACAATGTAGAAGAATTTTGTAGCGAACTACCTTTAAAAACAATTATCACTAAATCACAATATTATGATGAATATTGTAATTGGTGTAAGAGCAATAATAGGGAAGCAGTCAGTAGTTCTAAATTTGGGAAAGAAGTTTTAGCTCTAGGGTATAGAGCAGAACGATACCAATTTGAAGCTAAAAGAGATACCTATTATGCTTCTCCAGATTTTAATAATTCCGATAGTAAAAATGTATATGATAAATACCGTAAGCAACATGATAATGCTGAGAGTAAAGGAACGAATAATGAGATTTCATTTAATAATTATTTAGTAGAATGTCTTTATAATATAAATGATAATATTGAGAATGGCTAAATGCTCTATAAGGTCTGTGTAAGGCTCTCTTAGGCTCTAGGAGGGCTTTTATTATATAAGGCGATAAAATTTTTGTAAAATAAGGTATGCCCCTGTAGGGCTTATAGAGGCTCTAGGAGAAGTTTTATTATAGGCTTATATTAGTAGATAATAAAAGAGCTAGATCCATTTGGTGCCTAGCTCTGTATTATTTGGAATTTCACTATGCCACTATGCCACATACATTAGTAGACCATTCATTCGTATAATTTTATAGTAACACATTGTACCAGTTAATAATAAAGGTAGTAAAGAGAGGTATCCTTATATCTATAACAAATAAAATATAAAGCACCAATAAAATCAACTAGTACAATGCTTATAATTATATACGAGAGTATATAATTATCTATCAATTAAATATAATAAGCCATAAGAAAACTATAGTTATTTCACTATAGTTGTTCTTACTAATATTCTAACATTCTTTTAATTCTTGTTTTCGACTTTCTTTACTTACATTTTCTTTTAATTTGTTTTTAATTTGATTTGTTCTTTTTTAATATGACCTTTGATAATGTTTTTACTATTATTTAGATTATTGATATTATTATAATTATTTATTTCGTAGTCAAGAAAAACCTAAGTCCCACATACTATAGATTTCTCTTTTTAACATCTACATTATTGAATAACTACGACTAGATAAATTAACGGTCTGAGTTCCATTGTGTTACCACAAGTGTTCAGTATGACGGTTAAGGTAGACTTTAATCTTACTCAAATTTGGGTTGGTAAGAGAATTACTCCTAAGTTGGTCCGTATCTAGTATGAGCAAGTTTTTAAAATCATCACACTAGGCTCAATAGTGTAATGATTAGGACATTATCTCTTTATTGGGTCCTGTTTTATAATGTAGTAGTAAATAATATTGTACTTACTATTACAATATATACGACCTAATTTCACACTTGATTTTTGATTAGAATTTTATCTATCAAACCATATTCTATACCTTCATCAGCATTAAACCATTTGTCCTTTAGTTGAATGTCTTGTCTAACTTGTTCAATGCTTTTGCCAGTATTATCTGCTAGAATTTTAATAATTCGTTCATTTAATGTATTGGTATGTTCAAAATCAACCTTTATTTCTCCAACTTTACCATAGCTACATGATGAAACTTCGTGTATCATAACTTCACTATTAGGAGTAATATATCGTTTTCCTTTTGTTCCACCACTAAGTAGCAATGCTGCCATTGAAGCACAACGACCTAAACATATTGTAACGACATCACTTTTAACCATCTGCATAGTATCATAAATGGCTATCCCATCTGAAACTGTTCCACCTGGAGAATTAATATAGAATATTATATCTTTCTTGCTTTTAGTAGCATCTAGTTTTAATAACTGCTCTGTTATTTCTTCAGCTACTTCTTTATCAATAGTTTTATTTAAGCGAATTATTCGATTGTCGAATAAGTTAATGTCAGAGGGTGTTTTAGGCTTAGTTTCTTTCTTTTTCTTCTTTTTAGTTTTAGCATTAGACTTAGCCTTATTTTTATTTTCTTCCATTTTAGACTGCTCCTTTACTTGATAAAAATGTTACTTTCTCTGCGATTACTTCTAATCTATTTTCTTTGTTTTGCATTCTTCCCTTAATACCTACTAAGTCGCCTTTTTTACAGTATTCACAAGTATTGACTGCAATTGTATTCCATAAGACACAGGGAATAAAATCAGTTTCATATTCTCCGTTTTCATTCTTGAAACTTCTAGGTACTGCTAATTTTAATGAAGTAAACTTTCTTTCATTTTCTGTTTCGTTTATTTCTAGGTCCGAAACAACACGACCTACTAATACTATTTGATTTAACATTATATCTCAATTCCTTTCTTTAATACATTTTAAATCTTAAATCTTGTATGTTCTTTTTGTCTTTAGATGTTCAATTCTATATGGTAAATCTAATTTATCGAAGTCGTGCGAGTCTTCGCCATGTATAGGAATAATTACATCAGGTTTAACAATATTACAAACCTCTTTAATTCCTTTAGAAGTTGCATGACCACTTGTGTGTAGGTAATAATATTCTTTGGGAACAAAACTAACAATACTTTCATCAGCATTAGCTCCTTCTAAATATCCTAACCATTGAGAATAAATAAATAGGTTATCTTTGAAAGTAGGGCTATGAATGAACTTCTTTGAAAAGTAATTACTCCGTACTAGCATACAAAAACCTTTGTCTACCATTTCATCATAATACTTTCTATCAAAACTCTTAACATCTGAAAAGTCGTAGTAGTCTTTATATTTCTTGCTAGTCTTTGTTACATAGTCCAGTATTTCTTTTTGGTAAATATCACATATAAATAGTTTATCTCCTGCTTTTTTGTTAGCATGGTAAAAAGAAGCTATCCTATCAATATTAGTAGAAGCACACATTATAAAGACATACTTATTATCTTTTATTAGATTAATGGCTTCTTTTTGTAGTTCTAACTCAGATATAAAGATTTCATCTAATCTTGAAAGTGTTGTATGTTCACAAATGAGAATATCAACTTTTCCAATATCTTTAAGTATCTTATGTATATCTTGCCCATCAGGACCATGTGTACGAAAATCTCCAGTATGTAAAACTCTTTTCCCATCAGCTTCAATAAGAAACATATAACTATCGAAAGCAGAATGATTTACACGAATAGGGGTTATTTTCATATCTCCAATTTCTAAAGATACATCTTGCTTAAATGTTTTGAAAGTCTTTAATCTATCAATATGTGCTTGTGTAACTTCTGCAATATTAGGCTCTTTCATTTTCTTTTGATAAATCGTAAATATTTCTTTGGCTTGTTCTCCAATATAAATCGGAACTTCCTTTTTTACTTGCATATATTCGCCAATATGGTCCAAGTGATAATGAGTAATAAAAACAGCATTACATTTCTTACTAATATTAGCGATATTCACTTTTACTTTACTTTCACAAGTTGGTAGATTGGAGCCAACATCAATAAGTATTTTAGTTTTCTTACTTTTTATTTCTGTTACACACCCACCAATTTGATTAATACCTCTGTGTATTTTTATTTGCATAGACATTATCCTTTCTATAAATAAAATACCATAGTTATTTTTATAAGTTTTAACACAAAATAAAAAGCCCATTATCTAAACTGGACAATGGGATATATTTTTGGCTAATTTTCTGTTGTAATTTTATCTAAATTTTCACAAGTGCTAGATGATGATTTATCATTTTAATAATGAAAACTAAAAGAATTACCACTAAAACTAGCACCAAACCAATTTGTAGAATAATTAATAATTTCTTTTGAAGTATCATTACTCATATCCCATATACAACTACCACTACTGTAACACTCAGCAACAACGTAATCATCATACAAGTAATATACTTTATAATGGGCACAATCATTTTCATTAAAAAGTATTTTTGCTTCGTTTTTATTAATATGTTTAATATTTGCCCAATAAATATGCCAAACATCTACCTTATAGATAGATGGCTCAATAGTATAATAAATATTTTTATCATTTATATTTGATAAAATTAACCTTTTATTATGGATATCACAGCTTAGTGTACTATAATCAGATATATCAACAGCAAGTCTTAATTTATCTGTATCAATGCCATTAATATCTTCTTCTGAACCAAATATTTTAACTGTATATGGCATTAAAAAGTTTTCTATTCCCTCACCATGATTAACCATTACGCTATAGCTTACAGCCGTAGTATTGGTATCAAAAAATTTATCTGCATCCCAATTTGATGATGTAACGCCTTGAAGCTCAAACTCTTTATTTTTAATATCTTCTATTACAATTTCACTCTCGCTTATATCCTCTTTAATATCAATAATAACTGTGTATTTATTATTATAACTAGAATTATCAGTTATTGCTTTTTCTATTTCTTCACTTGAATAAACATCTTCCCAATCTGTTTGAATACTTATATTATTAAAATTTATTCCATTGTCATATACTGTATCAGTTAAAGTTGGAATAATATCTAATAGTGTTTTGTCTTTGAAGTCTATGTCTTTGTACATCTCCTTTGCATCATCATTAACTAAGTCATAATTTGTTATAACTGGATCTGTACAATCATTATCCTTACAAGTCTGGGTAAGTTCCAGTTTTACTAATGGATTGATTTTAATATATGCTACATAGTTGTTAATGGCTTCTTTTTCTTTTTTAGTATTAGTGTTTTCTTTATTTCCACAACCAGCTAGACTTATTACAAGACATCCACCTAATAAAAGCATAAGTAATTTCTTTTTCATTATTCCACCTCTCTGATATTACAACAAAATAAAAGGAACACGATACTACCTTGTGTTCCGATACTGCTTAATGTTGGCTTAACTGCATACTGCTACCAACATTTACAACAATGTCGGATTTTAGCACTTCTTACCGACAATATAATTTTAGCATAAAAACTAAAAAAATGTCAATACTTTTTGTAGAGAAATACCTTACAATATTTTGTTAGGCAATTCTCTACAATAATAGTAGAGGTGTTGATATGAGATTAAATAAACCACTTAAAACTCCAAAATATGATACTGACATATACAATACCATTCGTAAAAACATTAAAAAATATAGGAAACTAAAAGGCTTAACCTCTGAGGAACTTTCAGAAATGGTAGGCTTATCTCATGAGTTTATAAGACAAATCGAAAGTGAGAAAGTAGCATATAACTTTTCAGTAGATACTTTATATAAAATATCAGTTGCTTTAGATGTTAGCATAGATACCTTAATTAAAAAGTAAACTAAATTAAGACATCTTTATATAAAGGTTATACTTCTTGTTATATTTATATACGAAGTATATAAATATTCAATTATCTATTCATTATCAACAACCTTAATTATAATATACCATAGTATTTTTAATAAGTATTAACACAAAACAAAAAGAAGTACCAAAAATCAAGAGGTGTCCCATTAGGTGTCCTGAAATCTAAAATAGAGTATGATAATTTAGAGTATTTTATAACAAATTCATTAAATTAAAAACCACTATAAAACAAAGGGTAATAAGCTATGATAATAGTCTAGTTTGTCCATTTCGAACACAGAAGTTAAGCTCTTTTACGCCGACAATAGTGTAAGCGAAGATAGGAAGTTGCTAATTTTTTTTTGTACATTTTTAACTTATATTTAAAAATATTAAAATATTGCATACTTTATGTTGTAATATTTTTTTGTTTTTACTATAATATTCTTAGGTGATAATTAATGCAATATAAAATAACTTCTAATAATGAATCAAATACAATTGAATTAGCACAAAATATAGAATCTGAAAAATTTGAAAATATGATTATTTGTCTAGATGGTGAATTAGGTAGCGGGAAAACTGTATTTACTAAGGGTTTTGCAGATGCACTTGGTATTGATGAAAATATTACATCTCCTACATTTACAATAATAAAAGAATATCAAAGTGGTGAAATGCCACTTTACCATATGGATGTATATAGATTAGATTCTTCATCTGATGATATTGGAATTGAAGAATATTTTACAAAAAAAGGTGTAGTTATTATAGAATGGTCTAGTATGATTTTTGATATTCTCCCAAAAGAAAGATTGGATATTAAATTTAAAATAATTGATGAAAACAGGCGTATTGTAGTTATTACTCCACATGGTAGAAAATATGAAGAACTTTGTGAGGCAGTTTTATGAGATGTCTATTAATTGACACTTGCACTTCTAATTTGGTTGTTTCTATTATAAATGATAATACTATTGAATATTTATTTAATTCTAAGGTTGATAGTGAATTGTCGTCTATGTTTATTCCCATTATTAATGGAGCATTTAAAAAATGTAGTATAAGGCCTAATGATATAGATAAAGTATTTGTTTCAAATGGCCCGGGGTCTTTTACAGGTATTCGAATAGGTTTAGCGTTTGCTAAAACTTTTTGTTGGGCTTTAAATAAAGATTTAATTTTTTTTACATCATTAGAATTAATTGCTACTTCTTCAAATAATAATTGTTTGTCTTTGATTGATGCTAGACGAGGGTATGTTTATAGAGGTTTTTATGATAGTAATTTAAATAAATTATCAAATGAAAAGTATATAAGTATAGCTGAAGTTGTTAATGAAATAGAAACATATAATAATTTAGATTATTATTCATATGATAGTTTTGAAAATTTTAATGTTAAATCAGTAAAAATTGATATTTTAAAATTAATAAATAAACACATTAATGATAAACCAGTTAACCCTCATGAATTAAAGCCAAGCTACTTAAAAAATACAGAAGCAGAGGAAAAATTAAATAGTGATAAAAGAGATTAGTGATTTAAAATCTATTGAGCTTTTTAGTGCCCATATTATTATCAATAATTTTTCTAAAACATATGGTTATTATATTGATAATAATTTAGTAGGATTTATTAATTTTTCTATTATTTATGATAGAGCTGAATTAAATTACATATTTACAAATGAGCATTTTAGAAACAAAAAAATTGCAACTAATCTAATTAATAAAATGCTTAGTGAATGTATGAATTTAAAGAATATTACATTAGAGGTTTCTATAGATAATACTAAAGCATTAAATTTGTATAATAAATTTGGATTTATTATTGTTACAAAAAGGGATAAATACTACAATGGAAAAGATGCTTATCTAATGATGAAAGAGGTGAATTGAATGAAGGATATATATATTTTAGCAATAGAATCTAGCTGTGATGATACAGGGGTTTCTATTGTTAAAAATGGAACAGAAGTAATTAGCAATGTTCTCTCTTCACAAATAGATATACATAAAATATTTGGTGGAGTTGTACCTGAGATTGCGAGTAGAATGCACATTGAAAATATAACTATAATACTTGAAGAGGCTATTAATAAAGCAGGAATTTCTATAGATGATGTAGATGCGATTGCAGTAACTTATGGACCTGGATTAATAGGTTCTCTCTTAGTAGGACTACAAGTGGCAAAAACGTTAGCTTTTATATATAACAAACCATTAATACCAGTTCACCATATTGCAGGTCATATATATGCTAATAACATAGACAATAAGATGGAATTTCCACTAATAGCTTTGGTTGTTAGTGGGGGACATACGGAACTTGTCTATATGAAAGAGGATTATTCCTTTAAATATATAGGTGGAACATTGGATGATGCTGTAGGAGAGTGTTACGATAAGGTTGCAAGAGTAATAGGACTCACCTATCCAGGAGGTCCAAAAATAGATTCTCTTGCACATGTAGGAAAGGATGCATATAATTTACCTTTACCACTCGATGATGACAGCTTTAATTTTAGTTTTAGCGGTTTAAAAAGTGCAGTCATTAATTTGAAACATAATGAAGAGCAAAGAGGAAATTTAATAAATGATGCAGATTTAGCGACATCTTTTCAAAATAGAGTAGTTAAAATATTAACCAAAAAAACAATGAAGGCATTGAAAGAGTATAATGTAAAAAATCTAATAGTAGCAGGAGGAGTATCCGCTAATAAAGGATTAAGAGAAGAATTAAAAAAACAATGTGAACTTAATGGTATAAATTTATCAATACCGGAAATAAAATATTGTACAGATAATGCTGCTATGATAGGAGTAGCAGGATATTTTGCATACAAATTATCTAGAACAGCTAATCTTGATTTAAATGCTAAGTCTAATGATCAATTAATATAAAATTAGTATAAATATGATTATACTAATTTTTTTTATTTATTAAGAGATTTAATATATATCCTCACGCAATATTTTTATGAGAATATAATATAAAAGAAAAGGAGGAGTATGATAGTTTGAAGAAGATAGTTATTTCTATTGTTTCAATTATCATAATTGGAGCATTAATATTTCTTTGTTTTTGGAGTAAAAAAGATAGTAATTTAAAACATGTAAAAGTTGCAGAAGTAACGCACAGTGTATTTTATACACCACAATATGTAGCACATGCATTGGGGTACTTTGAAGAAGAGGGATTAGATGTCGAAATCATTCTAACATCAGGAGCAGACAAAGTTACAGCTGCTGTACTATCAGGAGATGTCCAAATTGGATTCTGTGGTAGTGAAGCGACTATATATGTTTATAATCAGGGAGAACAGGATTATTTAGTTAATTTTTCTGGTTTAACAAAAAGAGATGGGAGTTTCATAGTTTCTAGGGAAAAATATGATAATTTTACATTAAATGATATGGTTGGAAAAACTGTAATTGGTGGTAGAATTGGTGGAATGCCAGAAATGACATTGGAATGGATTTTAACTCAAAACGGTATTGATGTAGAAAATGATTTAACTATAGATACAAGTATTGCATTTGCCTCAATGGGTGGAGCATTTATAGGTGGAACAGGTGACTTTGTATCTTTATTTGAACATAGTGCAACGATAATCACTCACCTATGCTAAAATAAATTTGCTTATTAAATTTGCAAATTACATACAAATATATGAATTTACTTCATATTTCACTATATATCTAGTTGTACTAGTAGTATTATAGCCTCTTTTAAATTCATAATTTTTTTTTATAAAATTTTTAAAGTTTTGAGTATTTGGAATTATTGGTTGCAATACTGATTTTTTGATAAATTTATCTGAAAAATTGAAAAAAATTTTTAATTCTATATTCTTTTTATCATTATTTATTTTTGATACAATAATTTTATTCAATAGTATTTCAATTAATTTTTCTTTAGTTTCTTGTGATTTTATTTTTAGTTTTAATATCTTTTCTAATTTCTTATTTTTATCCTTAATATCATTAAAATTTTTTTTATTTACTTCTAATAATGTAATATTTTCCTCAATTTTACTTAATTCTTTATTATAATCATTATTTCTATGATTAAACTCGTTATTTGATAAATTACCTTCAATATTAAGTTCTAATAACTTTTCTTTTTTTATAAGTATTTTGTTTTTCTCTTTTTTTAATTCTGTTATTTTGTTATCTACACTAACATTTTTAATATTATTTTTATAAAGATCTAATAATATATTAGATACGTTAGATAATTCAATTTCTAATGATTTTATGATATCATTAAAAATAGCATATATTTCAGATTCTCTAATATTAGGGGAATTACATTTTTTAACTCCTTCTTTTAAATGTTTAGCACAAGTCCATGTTATATCATTAGACGATTTACATTGTTTTCTTCTATGAAAAATCTGATTATCTTCAGAACAATAAATTTTTGCAGACAATGCATACCTATTTTGATACATTATTTTATTTTGCAGATAATCTTTACCAAAAGTTTTTTTTCTTGATTGTAATCTTTCATTAGCTCTATCCCATAAATTTTCATTAATAATAGGAGGAATTCTTATTTTGTCTTTATGGATGACCCAATCTTTTTCAGGGATCATTATTACCTTTTTTGTCATATAATCAATTACCTCTGTTTTTTTTCCACAGTAATAACCTTTATATTTTGGATTTTTAATCATTCTGGTTAATGTGGAAGTGCACCATTTCTTATTTTGACAAGTTTTAATTCCTTCCTCATTAAATATTTTAGCAATTTTCGTTATAGACATTTTGTCTATAGCATACATCTTATATAATCTTTTCACTAAATTAGCTTCTTTTTCAATTATAATTAAATTACCAGTTAACTTATCCTTTTTATACCCATACAATAAATTATTGCCTAAAATAGTTCCATTTTTAATCGATCTATTCATACCAAATTTTACTCTTTCAGACAATCTCCTTATTTCATCTTGAGCCATTGATGACATAATTGTCAATCTTAATTCTGAATCTGGCAAAGCAGTGTTTATGTTATCATTAACAAACAGTACTGCTACTCCATAGAATAATAATTCTCTTGTATATTTTATACTATCAAGTGTATTTCTAGAAAATCTTGATATTTCTTTTGTAATAATTAAATCAAATTTTCCATTTCTAGCATCATCTATCATTCTCATGAAGTTATCTCTTTTGTAATCCGTTGTGCCACTTATACCATCATCTACATATCCTGAAACATAAGTCCAATTTTCATTACTTTTAATCATTTCATCAAAGTGTTCTATTTGATTTTTTAAGGACTTTTGTTGCTCAAGATGATCGGTAGATACCCTAGAGTAATCTGTTACCCTAAGTTTCATTTTAGTTAGCGGAATGCCCATATTAAGTTGCTTTCGAACAATATATAGATCCATTAAACATCTAGCCACCTTTATTATCTTTTAATTCTTTTTAATAATATTAAATTCACTGCATTTTAGAATTTTTAATTCTCTTTAGTAAAGTTTCTTCTGTTATTTTATATATATGATAAGGTATATAATTTGAATCATACATATTTTTATTTATAATTAAAGCTATTTCTAAATATATTTCATTACAATTATTTATTTGTAATTTATAAATAGTATCAACTCCTAATAAATATTATGCAAAAATTAAGTAACTTTAACTAACTTTGCTGTTTATAGCTTTATTGATTGCTTAAAAATAAGGGTTATAAATGTTTAAAGTATTTTATAATTTATCATTTATTAAAATTATATTTTTTATTCTAAAGCACAACTAAAAAAACTTCGAATGAAGTTTTAGAATATTATCCCATTACTTGACCACCATTATTATGGATTACCTGACCAGTAACATAACTTGAGTCATTAGATGCTAAAAAAACAAAAGTAGGTGCTAATTCGTAAGGCATAGCTCCTCTTGCCATAGCAGCATCTGCACCTAAAGATGGAATTTTTTCTTTTTGCCAACAGGATGGTTGTAGTGGCGTCCAAAAGAATCCAGGCGCTATAGCATTTACTCTAATATTACGTAGTGCTAAGTTACGAGCAAGGGCTCTAGTAAATCCTACAATTGCACCTTTAGTAGATACATAATCTATTAATTGAGGATCTCCGTAAAAAGTAGTAACTGAACTTAAATTAATAATTGATGATCCAGATTTTAAATATGGTAATGTTTCTTTTGTCATATAAAACATACCATATATATTTACTTTCATTGTTTTATCAAATTGCTCATCAGTAATATTTTCTAATTTATCCTGTTGATATTGTACTCCTGCATTATTTACTAAAATGTCAATTTTTCCAAATGTCTGAAGAGTTTGGGCTACAATATTTTTACAAACATTATGATCTGTAATGTCTCCTGATATTAATAGACATTCTCCTCCTAAAGATTCGATATAATTTTTAGTATCATTAGCATCTTCATGTTCATCATAATAAGCAATAACCACTTTAGCCCCTTCTTTTACAAAAGCTATAGCCGCAGCCTTTCCTAAACCACTATCACCACCAGTAATAATAGCTACTTTATTTTTTAATTTATTGCTGCCTTGATAATCAGGATTATCAAAAATAGGTTTTGGCGTCATTAAATATTCCATTCCCGGTTGTGTAGATTGATGTTGTTCTGGTGCTAAAATATTATATTGCTTTGTTTGAAATCCAATATCATTATAATAATTATAATATTCATTTCCGAACATATAATCGTAATTCATATATTATTCACTCCTTCAAATTAATATATGAGTCATACTTTTAAAGGTTATTAAAAGTTGAGAATTCTATACTCAATTAATTAATAATTTATAGAAATTTGTTATCAGTGCTTTTAGTGAACCTAATGCACTACAGCTTGAAAAACAAGGTTATGGATATGTAGTTGCATCTTTAGGTGAATTAGGTGGAGAGGTTCCATATACAGCTTATAATGCAAGAAAAAGTTATATAGAAAATAATCCTGAAGTTATAGAGGGATTTACTAAGGCTATTCAGAAGGGGATAGATTACGTTAATTCACATAATTCAAGTGAGATAGCAGATGTTATTTTAGATTATTTCCCAGATATTTCTAAAAATGATTTAGAGCAAATTATTGAGAGATATAAAAATATAGATTCTTGGTTTGATACAACTTACATTAGCGAAGATAATTTTAATCATATACAAGAAATAGCAGAAAATGCTGGTCAACTTGATGAACGCGCACCTTATGATAAATTAGTTAATAATAAATATTCAATAAATAAATAAGATATATATTAATATCAAAAAATAGCTATCTAAATTTAAATTAATAGCTATTTTTTGATTATATTATTAGCTTTGTTTAATCTTTTTGTAGAATTGTCTTTAACAAAACTATGTTGTAAATTGTAATTAACTGTATTAATATTATAATTTATTAATTATTAAAATATATTTTTTAATTTTGTATATTTTAAATAGTCAAATAGTTAATACTTACATAACATATAACTAGAGCGGAGGTATATGGTGGGGGAAAATATTTTAAAAATTAAAAACTTAAGTAAAATATATCATACAGAAAAAGAAGAAGTAATTGCAGTAGAAGATTTCTCTTTTGAACTTCATGAAAATGAATTTATTGCAATAGTTGGACCAAGTGGATGTGGAAAAAGTACGATATTATCTATACTATCAGGATTAGAAACAAAGTCTAGTGGTGAAATAACATTAAAAGAGGGTAAAAATATAGGATATATGCTTCAACAGGATGCTTTATTTGATTTTAGAACAGTATTGGACAACTGTTTAATAGGCCTAGAAATAAACAAAAATTTAAGTAAAGAAACAAAAGAAAATGTGATAAACTTATTAAATACATATGGTTTGAAAGACTTTATAAATAGTTATCCAAATACTCTCTCAGGCGGGATGAGACAACGAGTTGCTCTAATTAGAACATTAGCTACTAATCCAGATATAATTTTACTAGATGAGCCTTTTTCTGCGCTTGATTATCAATCTAGACTTGCAGTATCTGATGATGTTTATAATATTGTAAAAAAAGAAAAAAAATCTGTTATAATGGTAACTCATGATATTGCAGAGGCAATTAGTATGGCAGATAAAGTTATAGTTTTAACAGGAAGACCAAGTACAGTGAAATGTGAAATAGATATTAATTTAAAGAATAAAAGCACTCCTATTAATAATAGAAAAGATTCTGAATTTTCAAAATATTATGACTTGATATGGAAGGAAATTGATTATCATGTTTAGCGAGGAACATAAAGAGTATATAAAAAAGAAAAGGAGAAAGACCTTATTTGTTAGAATAGTCCAAGTATCAATATTTATATTATTTATAGTTATTTGGCAACTGCTATCTAACTTTGGATTAATAAATACTTTTATTTTTTCATCCCCTAAAAAGGTTATAGAATGTTTAATAGATTTGCATGTAAGGGGAAATTTATATAATCATATACTAATAACTGTATGGGAAACAACTATAAGTTTTGTTTTAGGAACATTTATTGGACTTTTTATAGCAACGCTTATGTGGTGGAATAAAACATTTGCAAGAATTATAGATCCATATTTAACTGTTTTAAATAGCTTACCTAAAGTTGCGTTAGGGCCAATAATAATTATATGGGCAGGAGCAGGTATGAATTCTATAATATTTATGGCACTTTTAATATCAGTAATTGTCACAATAATTGGGGTATATCAGGGATTTATAGATACCGATCCAATAAAATTAAAACTTATGAAATCATTGGGTGCAAATAAAAGACAAATATATTTTAAATTAATACTACCAAATAGTTTACCTGTAATAATAAGTGCATTGAAAATAAATGTTAGTATGTCACTTATAGGGGTAATAATGGGTGAATTCTTAGTTTCTAAAGAGGGAATTGGATATTTAATAATGTATGGTTCTCAGGTATTTAATCTAGGACTTGTTATAACAGGTATAATGATACTTTGTATTGTAGCAGTATTAATGTATTATATAGTTCTTTATATCGAAAAAAAATTAGTAAGAAAATAATTACTAATTTTTTTGTTAAATATTATCGTTCTATCATAATTGTAAATGGGCCATCATTTATTAAACTTATTTGCATATCAGCACCAAATACGCCTTCTTTAACATTCTGTATTTTTTTACTACATTCATTAACTATATATTGATATAATTTGTTCGCACATTCTGAATTCAAAGCTTTAGTAAATGATGGTCTATTTCCATTGGTGCAATCTGCATATAGCGTAAATTGAGAAACTAACATTAACTGACCATTAATATCTTTTATAGATAAATTTGTTTTCATATTTTTATCTGCAAAAATCCTTAAATTAATTAATTTATTTATTAAATAATCTGCTTGTTCCTTTGTATCACCATCACCGATTCCAATAAAAACAAGTATACCCTGATTAATTTCGCTAATAATTTTATTATCTATCTTAACATGTGCACTTTTAACTCTTTGTATCAAAAATCTCATTTTATCAATTCCTTATAAAATTATAATATTTATTTTATTATATCATTATTTAATTAAAACAGATAGTTTTATGTTTTTAAAATTTATGTAAAGTATAATATTTAATAAAGTTAAAATGGAGTTTCATGATATAATATAATATATATAGTTTTAAAGGGGCAAGTTATATGAACCATGCTAACAGTATTAAACAAGAAGAATTAATAAAAAAATATCCACATTTAGAAAAAATCGCAGAGTTTACCATATTTACAACGGAAGAAGATATAAAACAAATAAAAAATGGAAAAAAGATAAGAATTGGTAGTGATCTAGTATGTATTGAATTTCTCAAAAGAATACTAAAAGATGATTATTATTATGAATATGCAAATAAATATTTTAATGGAAAAATAAATGATTTTCGCATAGGTTATATAGTTAATGGTGATTTAGGAACTTCAATACATTATGAAAAAATAGTTATTATAAAAGCACTGCAGCAACTAGTTTCATATAACAAACTCCATCTTAATGATTTAGAAATGCAAAGATATAGTATATTAAAAAATTGTGTTTCACTTAGAAGTTTTGAGTTAATGCATAAAGGTTCATTTTATATTAATATAGATGGAAATGAATATTCAATTAATTCATGTGATATGGTTTCTTTAATGCAACTTTCTAATAGTAGTTTTAATGAATTATGCAATAATAACGATATAAAAACTATTCATGGTATAAGAAAAGAATACTTTATTTATGCAACTTATATGTATTTTAAAATATATAAGGGTTTTGAAGAATTTATAATGCCTAATTCAGTAATAAATAGATTTAATGATATAAAATCATTACAAAAAATAGATTTTCAAGCTATAAATGAGCATTTAACAACCTCTGATACTAAATATAAAGAAGCTATAATTAGCGATAGTTTAGAACATGAGATACTTGATGATATGCCAAATAATTTAACATTATTAGAAAAATCAATATATGTATATATAAAAATGTGTAAGATTTTAAACTATGATGGTGAGTATTATGCAACTAATCAAGAAGGAATTGTTGTAGAAAAACACAAAAATATTGATTATATTCAAACGATTACTCCTACTAATAATGAAATTGTTTGTTTTGAATTCAATCTAATATATTCTAAAATATTAAATAGTCTTGGAATAAACTTTAAAAGTAATTATAAAAATATGGTAGAAGAAGAATATGGTGATAGCCATGCAAATCTAGAATACAGGGTAGATAAATATTTAGTAATTGCGGATGCTGTGACATCTATACTCCAAAGTGACATGGTAAATGCAAAATTAAATAAGCCACTTAATGGACTTATTTGCATTAATATAAATAATAAAACACAATATGAATTTGAGCAAATCCTTGAAAAAGTATATAAGTTAATTATAACTATGGAAATTAAAAGTAATAAAGATAAAAATAATCTTAATGAATTATTAATAGAATATTCAAAAATAACTGATAATATTAAAACTATAGATATGAGTGAAAGGTTATCAATTTTAAAACAAAAAATAAATTTAAATAAATACATAGGAATGACCTCTCTATCATACATATTAAATTTAAGAAATTTACTGTTTGATATTAAAGAACAAAAAGATAATGCTAATATAGTGATTGTTAGAAATAATTCACCATTAGATAAAAATAAAATAGCATTACCAACAGCTGTTTTATTACTAAATAATTATAGTATTAAGGATAAAACAGATGAAACTAATTATTACATTTATAATCCCTGTGCTAATCTTGAATCTATTTCTTTAAGTGATCTTCAAAATTTATTTAATAATGGAATTTTTGAATATATACAAAAGGATTCTCCAAAAATACCAGGTATATTAGAAAGAGGAGGACTAAAAAAATGATAGAAGATTTACGTTTAATTTGCAGTAAATTAGTATCTCTAAATAAAAATAACGAGGGAAATTTAAGGAAATATGAATTAATTCAAGAAATATTAACAGATAATAAATGTTTTTTCAAAATAGATATAAAATATGCATATTCAATTTTAAGGGATTTAGGAATACAAGAGGAATCTATAAAAGATTATTATACGGAATTAATTGATATAAAAAATTACTAGAAAACTTTAATATAAATAGAGGAGAACAAAATGAACTTAACAAACTATAATGAAAAACAATTAGAAGCAATAAAGGAAACAGAAGGGCCACTTCTTGTATTGGCTGGTGCAGGAAGTGGAAAAACTAGAGTATTAACCGCAAAGGTGGCATATTTAATAGAAAAAAATGGTATACTCCCAGAAAATATACTTGCCATAACATTTACAAATAAGGCAGCACAAGAAATGAAAGGTAGAATTATAGATATGTTAGGAGGGATTGCATATAGAATACAAATATCTACATTTCATTCATTTGGTCTATTATTAATAAAAGAAAATTATGAAAAATTAGGGTATAAATCTAATTTTACAATACTTGATAGTGATGATACACTAACAATAATAAAAAAAATACTTAAAGATATGTCAAAAGATCCTAAAATGTATAATCCTAAGGGTATAAAAAATAAAATTAGCAGTGCTAAAAATGCAGTAATAAATCCTGAAGAGTATGAAAAGAAATTTGTTAATACTGATTATGATCAGGTTGTGTTAGACGTGTTTCGAAAATATGAGTCAAAATTAAAAGTAAGTAATTCCTTCGACTTTGATGACTTATTAATAAAGCCAATAACTTTATTTGAAATGTATCCAGAAATACTTTTTCAATATCAAGAAAAATATAGATATATATTAATTGATGAATATCAAGATACAAACGAAGCTCAGTATAAATTAGTAAAAATGCTTTCAAAAAGATATAAAAATATATGTGTCGTTGGAGATGAATCGCAATCTATTTATTCATTTAGAGGCTCTGATTATAGAAATATTCTTAAGTTTGAAGAAGACTTTCCAACATCTAAAACAATTTTATTAGAACAAAACTATCGTTCAACCAAAACTATATTAGATAGTGCGAATAAGATTATAAGTAATAATAAACAAAAAAAAGATAAGAAATTATGGACAGAAAATGATATAGGAAATAAAATTAGTTATTATCGTGCAAATGATGAAAAAGATGAAGCATTTTATACCGCAAATGAAATTAAAAAATTAATTAATAATGGAGTATCTAAAGATAAAATAGCTGTTTTATATAGAACAAATGCACAGTCACGTACTATAGAAGAAGCAATGCTTAGAGAAAATATACCATATAGAGTAATAGGAAGTTTCTATTTCTATAATAGAAAAGAGATAAAAGATTTAATATCTTATTTAAAGTTATTATATAATCCTTATGATGATGTAAGTTTGACTAGAATAATAAATGTTCCTAAAAGGGGAATTGGAACTAAAACAATAGATAATTTGTTAAATAAGGCTGATTTAGAAAATAAAAGTATATTTGAAGTTATAGAAAGTGGAAAAGAACTAGAATTTAAAAAAATAATACAAGATATTATAAATGAGAAAGATAATCACACACTTACAGAACTTGTAGATTTAGTTTTGGATAAAAGTGGTATGAGAATGGAGCTAGAATCAGAGAAAACAATAGATTCTGAAATTAGATTAGAAAACTTAGACGAATTTAAATCTATTACAAGGACCTTTGAAGAACAAAATGGAATAGTATCATTAGAGGAATTTCTAGATGAAATAAGTTTAGTTGCAGATATTACGGAACATAAAAATCTAACAGATGTTGTAACACTTATGACAGTACACTCAGCCAAAGGATTAGAGTTTGACTACGTTTTTTTAATAGGACTAGAGGAAGGGATTTTTCCACATAGGAATTCTTATGATAGCAATGATTCTATAGAAGAAGAAAGAAGACTTTGCTATGTTGCTGTAACAAGAGCTTGTAAAGAATTATATTTAGTTAATGCTAAAAGAAGAATTATATATGGACTGGATTCTATAAACCCACCTAGTAGATTTATAAGTGAAATAGGAGAGGAAAACTTAGATATTAAAAATTCTTTCCAAACGGAAGAAATAAAATTTAATAAATCTAATGTTATAGATAAAGATGTAGAATATAACCTAGGGGATCACGTAGAGCATGATTCATTTGGGGAAGGAGTAATAGTTGGAATTGATAAAAGTGTACTTACAATAGCGTTTAATCATCAAGTTGGTATTAAAATGTTAATAAAGGGACATAAAAGTATAAAAAAAATAGAAAAAAATTAATAAGCGTGTTATACTAATTATGGAGGTAATAATATGATATTAGATATTATGGATACTTTGAATAAATGGGGAGATCAAATAAAAGTATGGGCCGTTGAAGCCGGAAAAAATCCTTTCTTTTGGTTGGCTTTTATTGTAGCAGGTTGTCTTATATTTAGAATAATTTTTACTGCCTTAAACAAGGATAGATAATTATGACAGTAAAAAAAGCAGTTATACCTGTTGCGGGCATGGGAACAAGATTTTTACCTGCTACAAAATCAGTTCCGAAAGAAATGTTACCAATAGTAAATATTCCTACAATTCATTATATTGTAGAAGAAGCAGTTAAAAGTGGAATAGAAGAAATTTTATTTATTACGTCACCCCATAAAAAAGCTATAGAAGATTATTTTGATAGAACGCTAGAACTAGAACATGCATTAGAAAGATCAGGAAAATTAGATCAACTCAATATGCTAAAGGATATATCAAATTTATGTAAGTTTACTTATATAAGACAAGGTGAAGCAAAAGGAACTGCACATGCAATAAATTTAGCACGTAATTTTATAGGTAATGAACCATTTGCAGTAATGTATGGTGATGATTTAATAAAGTCAGATACTCCTGTTTTAAAACAATTAATAGATCTTCATGATAAAACAGGTGCTAATATTATAGGGGTACGCAAAGTTAAACATGAGGATACTTACAAATATGGAATAATAGATTATGAAGATTTAAATACTAAAAAAATTAGATCAATAGTAGAAAAACCAAAAGTAGAAGAGGCCCCTAGTGACTATGCTGGACTTGGAAGATATATAGTTAATCCAGAAATTTTTGATGAGATAGAAATTCTACAGCCAGGCCATGGAAGCGAATATCAATTTACAGATGCCATGGCAGCACTTCTTAAAAAACAGGACTTTTATGCATGTGAATTTGATGGTATTTATTTTGATATAGGTAATCATTTAGGATATATAAAGGCAAATATAGATTATGCTTTAGATAGAGAAGATTTAAAAGAAGATTTAAAGGAATATATAAAATCCCTTTAATCTTTTTTCTATTTTATAGATTTAAATATATAAATTTGGTAAAATAATAAAGGTGAATAATATGGAGCATAGAATCGATGAAATAATTAAAATTTTAAATAAAGCTAATTATGAATACTATATTTTAGATAAGCCATCACTTACAGACCAAGAATACGATAGGTATATGCAAGAATTAATGAAACTAGAGAAACAATATCCTGCTTTAAAAAGAGAGGATTCTCCAACTGTAAGGGTAGGAACAGAAGTTATAAGTGAGTTTAAAAAAGTGTCACATGAAATACCTATGTTAAGTTTAGGCAATGTTTTTAACGAAGATGAAATTATACAATTTCATGAAAGAATCGTAAAGGAAGTTAAAAAACCTAAATATGTATGTGAATTAAAAATAGATGGATTATCAGTATCTTTACTATATGAAAAAGGTAAATTAGTTCGAGGTGCTACAAGGGGAGACGGATTAGTAGGTGAAGATATTACTCATAATGTTAAAACAATAAAAAACGTTCCATTAACATTATCAGAACCTATCGATATAGAGGTTCGTGGAGAAATATATATGAGTAAAGATGCATTTAATTCTCTAAATTTTATAAGACAAAATGAAAATAAAGAATTATTTGCTAATCCTAGGAATGCCGCAGCAGGTAGTGTTAGACAATTAGATTCTAAAATTGCAGCAAGTAGGAGCTTAGAGACATTTATATATCACTTACCAAATGCTAAAAAATATGGAATTACTACACATTATGAAGCATTGGAGTTTATGAAAAAATTAGGGTTTACAGTTAATCCTAATATTGAAAAAGTAGATAATATAAATGATTTACTACAATATATAAATAATTGGACAAATAAAAGAGAAAATCTACCTTATGAAATAGATGGAATTGTTATAAAGTTAGATGATATTTTAATGCAGGAAAAATTGGGATTTACATCTAGAACACCTAGATGGGCTACTGCATATAAATTCCCAGCTCAAAAAGTTTTAACAAAGTTAAAGGAAATTAAATTATCAGTTGGAAGAACCGGCCAAGTAACACCAAATGCAATTTTAGAACCAGTTAGGGTAATGGGGTCATTAGTATCAAAAGCAACACTACATAATGAAGATTATATAAAATCTAAAGATATTAGGGAAGGCGATATAGTATCTATAATTAAGGCAGGAGATGTAATTCCAAGAGTAGAAGAATCTATTAAAGAAAGAAGAACGGGCAATGAAAGAGAATTTATTATGAGTAAAATTTGTCCAATTTGCGGGCATAATCTTGTAAAAAAAGACGCATTTTATTATTGTGTTAATGAATCATGTGATGCTAGAATAATAGAGAAATTAGTTCATTTTGCATCACGAGACGCCATGAATATAGAGGGCATGGGAGATGAAATAATTGAAGATTTCTATAATATGGGATATTTAAAAACATATTCTCACTTTTATAAATTAGAAAATTATAAAAATGATCTTATGGAATTAGAAGGTTTCGGAGAAAAAAGCATAAGTAATTTATTATCTAATATAGAGGCATCAAAAAATAATGAATTATATAGATTACTTTTTGGACTTGGCATTAGGCATGTTGGTAAAAAAACTGCAAAAATATTACAAAATAATTTTAAGGATATAGATGATTTAAGATATGCTGATTATGATACATTAGTTAATATTGATGATATAGGAGATATAATTGCTAAAAGTATAATAGATTATTTTTCTAATAATGATAATAATAATTCGATAGAAGAATTAAAAGCTCTAGGTCTAAATATGAAATCAGAGCAACAGGAGATTAGTACAAATGAAAATTTTATAAATAAAACATTTGTCATAACTGGGACATTAAATTCTATGTCAAGAGAAGAAGTTTCACTTCTAATTGAAAAAATGGGTGGAAAGGTAACTAATAGTGTTACCAAAAATACAGATGTAGTAATAGTAGGAGAAAAACCAGGTAGTAAATATGATAAAGCCTTAAAACTTAATATAGAAATATATGATGAAGAGCAATTTTTAAAATATGCTGGAAAATAAAAAGTTAAACTATTATATGAATGTTTATTAAAATGTATGTAAGTTATTCCATTTTTTACTTTTTTTTGCTATAATAAAAGAAATAATACGAGGAGGAATAAAAATGGATAATGAAAATAATAAGGAATTTGAAAATAATGTTTCTAATACAGATGATATAGAAACAATAAGTTTTGATAATTTAATTGATGATCCTATTATTAGTAATAATCAAGGTTCATTGTCTTCATTTTTTAACGGAGTTCAAAATGTTCAACAAGATGAAAATTTAGAAATTTCTAATACCGAAAACACAGAGGAAGAGGTTAATACGGTAATTGATGGTGAAAATAGTGAAACTATTGAACAACAAAAAGAGCAAACATTAAATACAGATTTAAATGATTTTCAAGAAAGTTATAAAACCGATAGTGCTAGTTCTATAATAGATGATATAAATTCAGCTAATTTACAACCTAGTTCTAAAAAAAGTTCTAAGCATAAAGATGATCAACCATCTGGAATTGGGTTTATAGTGATTCTATTTATTATATTAATAATATTTATATTTGCGCTTCCATACATAACAAAATTATTCTAATAAAAAAGGTTAATGAAAATTTGTAATTCATTAACTTTTTTTAAATACACCTTGATAACTCAATTATTTTATCCATGCTATCATCATTTGCTATAATGTTTTTATGTATTTCCCCACATTTTTCACATTTATATATAATCTTAAAAGTGTTTTTGAATTTTTCTATGCCTATAGGCTTTAACACTCCACGACACTTATTCATTCTATCTCCAGGCATAATATCTACGTGTTTAGAATATAGACAATTATTACAATGATCCCTAGAGGAATAATTTAATTTAGGCACTTTTTTTTGACATACTTCACAAATAAATTCATTATCATTTGAAGTAAATATTTTCATAAAACATATCACCTAAAATAATTATAACAGACTTTTGATATTTTAAATATTATTTTTTTATAAAACCATTTTGCAGTGTTTGGATTTCATCTATTACTATAAATGCTTTTTTATCCAGAGAAAGAATTAGTTTTTTTAATTCACCAATACTTTTATTTGTTATTGATATATATAGCATATATTTTTTTTCTTCTTTTTTGCCTTTTATATCTATCACAGAAACACCATATCCACTATTTCTTAAAATATCTACCATGTCATAACTAGTAGTAATAACTTGTATACAAAAGTTGGATTGTATAAATTTTTGAGATATATATCCTCCGATATATGTTCCGGTAGCAAATCCAGCAGCATATGATAAACCAACCCATAAACTACTTTCATCTGTATTTAAAGCTTCTTTAACTATTAAAAACCATACAGTTACTTCTACTAGACCAATTAAACTAGCTATAAGATTTTTTCCTTTAACAGAAAAAACTGTTCTAACTGTACCAAGAGATACATCTATTATTCTTACAAAAAATATTTTTATACATAAATAAAAAAGCATTATAATCACCATTACTATAATGCTTTCAATAATTAGATTTTATTCATTTTATAGGAAAATTAAAACTAAAATTCCAATAATTAAACAGTAAATAGAAAACCATATAAGTTTACCATGATTCATTATATTTTTAAATAACTTGGTTGAGAAATAAGTTACAATACCACTTACAATCATACCTATTAAATAATATAATATAAGACTTCCATCAATTCCTACTTCTACAATATCTTTAACACCTAATACTAAAGTAGCTAAAGAAATAGGAATATATAACATGAAAGAAAATTTAAATGCTGTTTCTCTTTTAAACCTTAGTAACATTGCACCCACTATAGTAGCACCGCTTCTACTTATACCTGGAAGAAGAGCGACACATTGGAATAATCCGACAATAATTGCATCTTTATAAGAAATTACAGAATCTTCTTTCTTTCCTTTGAAGTTTCTAATTAAATATAAAAATAATGAAGTTATTAAGAGAGAACAGCCTATAACTTTTATATTTTCAGATATATTACCAATTAAGTCATTAAGTAATAGACCTATAATTCCAGCTGGAATAGTTCCTATTATAATAAGTAAACAATATTTAAAATTGTCATAATATTTAATATTCTTAGTTTTTATATAAAGAAAAAAATGTTTTATTAATTCTATTATATCTTTTCTAAAGAATATTATAATTGAAATTAAACTGCCAAAATTTAAAATTATCTCGAGACTTAAGTTATTTAATATATCGCTATTTATAAGTCTTTTGAAAATTGCTAAATGACCACTAGATGAAATTGGTATTGGTTCAGTAAATCCTTGTACTGCACCTAAAATTATATATTTAATTAGTTCTATAAATGACATATTATCACCTATTAAAGTATACACTATTTTTAAGCTTTTTTGAATATTATTTTTAAAATATAACATAAAATTATATAGGTGGTTTTGTGGCAGTTAGGTTTTTAACATTTTTAATAGGCTTTGGATTTATGGTAATTGGTAACATATATATTATAAGTTATTTAAATTTAATGACAATTGGGTATAATTTATTAGATTATGTAAAATTTATAACTGGTAGATTTGAATGTATGTTATCTTTAATAGGATTTTTAATTCTTATTTTGACATTGTACATACCGAGAGGAGATAAAAATGAGTTACATATATGATATTTTGCTTAATTTTAAAAAAGACTTAATTGATTTTTATGAATGGAATATAAATGATGATATAATTCATATTAAAAAAATACCTTTGTATAGAGTGAGAAGGGATATTTTATTTGATTTTAAAACAAAAATTTTAAAATTAGATTCGGAGTTTTTAGGTAAGCTTTTTAATAAAACTGAAGCATATAGGGGAAAAAGTAAAAAAAATCTTAAATATTCTTTTTTAATTGGAAGTGATGAAGATGTTATTGCAATTTGCTTAGATAATAGTGGCAAAATAATTGGTAAAAGTAATTTATTACTAGATGAATATGATGAAATTATAGAAATAATTAATGGTGTTGATACTATCAATATAAGTTATGAGGTTATAGATACAGTAAATTTAAGTTTTAAAACTAGAAATGAGCTTGATAAAATTAATTATATAATTAATCATATAAATAAAACTAATATTGATAAACTTAAGTATTTGCACTATGAATGCTTTAATGTATTAGAGGAAGATATTAATAATATAAAAAATAATATAAAGGAAGCTATACAAAATGATGATAATCTAATCAACAAAATATACGATTTTTATAAGATGTTATCTTATAATACTAAGTAAATATTTTTATTTAATCCAAATTTGTGATATAATATTACTATTCGGATGTGATAACATGGGATATAAGGTAACAATTGATAAGTTTGAAGGACCAATGGATTTGTTACTTCACTTAATAAAAGAATCTAATATTGATATATGTGAGATAAAAATTGTAGAAATTATAGATCAATATTTAAATTATATAAATGACATGGAATCTATGAATTTAGATATTGCCAGTGAATATATAGTTATGGCAGCAGAGTTAATAGAAATAAAATCATCAATTTTACTTCCAAAGCCTGTTATTAGTGATGAGGATAATGAAGAGGATATAAAAGCAACATTTATTGAAAAGCTTTTGGATTATAAAAAATATAAAGAAATAGCACCTGTATTTAAGAATTTAGAAGAAGAAAGAAAACAAATTTTTACAAAGGAACCCTCTGATTTAAAAAATTATGATGTTACTTTAGAAGCCAAATTATCAACAGATGTTACCTTAGATGATTTAATGAATGCCATTAAAATATTTTTACAAAATCAAATAAAGAGTAAACCACTTAATACTACTATCACTACTAAGGAATATAGTGTTTCTAAAAGAAGCAACGAAATTAGAGATATTATAAAAAAAAGGAAAAAGGTAGAATTTACGGAACTTTTTGATATTATTTCTAGGGATTACGTTGTTGTAACATTTTTATCTTTATTGGATTTAACTAAAAAGCAAGAGGTTTGTTTAAATCAAGATTCGAATTTTGGTAAAATTTTTGTAAGTGAGAAGGTATAAGATGAATAAAAAATCTGTTTTAGAAAGTTTATTATTTGTTGTAGGCGAGGAGGGACTCTCAATTAATCAAATAATGGAAATATTGGAATTAAATGAAGAGGATACAAAAAATCTTATATTAGAAATGGATAAGGAATATTCAAATCTCGATAGGGGTTTTAGAATAGATGTTTTAGGAAATAATTTTAAACTTGTTACTAAAAAATCATGTAATGAATATATTAAAAAATTGTTTGATATTGAAAAAGAAGATGTCTTAAATCAGTCTGCATTAGAAACTTTGGCAATTATAGCTTATAATTTTCCTATAACTAGATCAGGTATTGATGAAATAAGAGGAGTAAATAGTTCATATATAGTGAGAAAATTATTGGTTAAAGGGTTAATAGAGGAAAAAGGACGTTCTGATTTGCCAGGAAGACCTATATTATATGGAATAACTGATTATTTTTTAGATTATTTTGGTTTAGCAACAATAGAAGATTTGCCTAAGGTTAATTTTGATATTCCAGAACAATTAGATGAAGAAAATTTATTTGAATCTAGATACAAAGAAGAGAGTGCTACAGAAAATTAGCATTTTTTCTTTTAATAAGTAAATTTATGTAAAAACTTCTAAAAGTATGGTATAATTATTTATAGTTGCTCGTGTGGCGGAATTGGTAGACGCGCACGACTCAAAATCGTGTAACTATGTTGTGAGAGTTCGATTCTCTCCACGAGCACCAGATTTAAGGATAACTCGAACTTTTATGTTTCGAGTTTTAATATGTTTTAAAATGTGATAGAATATTTATAGGAAATAAATTGAATTTTGTCAATTTGATAAACACACTTGTACATTGACAAAGCCAATGAACGTGTGTAGGTGGTGTAAATATATGAGTAAACCAATAATAGGAATTATTTCTAAACATTTTATTGAAAATAATATTAGACCTAATGCATATATAAGAGACGAGGTAAAACAAGCTATATTTGATAATGATGCAATAGCAATTGGTATTTTATTGCCTAAAGATGAAGTACTAGATGTTGGAGATGATTGGACCAATAATTTATCTCAAGATGAATACAATGCTTTAATTACACAAATTAACCTTTGTAATGGAATAATATTTCAAGGTGGGGGAGCATGCGATAACTATGAAATGATTATTGCAAAATATTGCTACGAAAATGATATTCCTACTTTGGGTATATGTTGTGGTCAAAATGTTATTGTTAGAGCTTTAGGTGGTACAACATATAATGTTCCTAATCCAGAAAAACACAATCAATCGATGAAAGAATATGTACATAATATAAAAATCAATTCATCATCTAAATTTTATGATATTATCAATTTAGAAGAAATAAGGGTCAATTCAAGACATAAAAAAACTATTGATAAATCACCATTTTTAGATCAAGTTGCTTTTTGTGAAGATGGATATCCAGATGTAGTTGAGTCCAAAGATAAAAAATTCTACATTGGTGTAAGATTTCATCCTGAGAGTTTATATAAAACTGATGAAAATATGAATAATATTTTTAAATGTTTTATTGATACATGTAAAAAATAAAGTTGTTGAACGTCTTCCTTTAGGGCACCAGATTTAAGGATAACTCGAACTTTCGAGTAGTAATAGAAAACGTACTTGATAAAAGTACGTTTTTATGTTAATATGATTTAGCGAGAGAACTTGCATAAAATAAAAAAGGAACATTCAATAGTCGCATGTTGAGTGTAGGCATAAATGGTCTCCACCTAAATCATTGCTGAGTTAGGTGGATTTCTTTTATATTAAGCCTATAAAAATTACAACAAACAAATGCTTACTATGTAATTAAAAAGATACAGTATAAATATTGAATCTGAAAAATATTTAAGGAAATTATATAGATAGGATTATTGAATTTAGAAAAGTATAATATATCAAAATAAAGGCTCAATAACCCTTTTTGCACCTATATACTTTAAACTCATAAAATGTATTAGGTGAGTATATGAAAAGAATTTGGAAAAATTATAAACAAACAATTATTTTATTAACAGCACTCATACTGGGTGTAGTAACTGGTCTGATTTTTAAGCAAGATGCTGCAATTGTAAGTCCTTTAGGAGACCTATTTCTTAATCTATTATTTGTAGTAGTTGTTCCTTTAATTATTTTAACAATTACAACATCTATAGCAAAAATGAAAGAACCTAGAAGATTATCAAAAATAGTAAAATCTATTATTGTTGTTTTTGTGGTAACATCTTTAATATCTGTTATAGTTGGTTTAATATCTACTTATTCAATTAAATTAGTTAATAATGAAGATAGTAGAGTTATAAAAGATATGATGGTAGAGCAAGAAAGTAGTGAAATAAAATTAAATATATTGCAAAAAACAGTAGATGTAATTAGTGTAAATGATTTTTATAAATTACTAAGTAAAGAAAACATAATAGCTATTGTTATATTTGCCTTAATACTAGGAGTAGCGCTAAGAATGGCAAAGGAAAAGGCAGATCCGTTAGTACGATTTTTGGATTCTGCAAATACAGTAATTATGCAAGTAATTAAAATTATTATGTATTATGCACCAATTGGAATATTTTGTTATACAGCATCATTGATAGGTACTTATGGGTCCGCAATAGCAATTGGATTTGCTAAAACCTTTGTTATTTATTTCATTGTTTCAATACTTTTCTACTTTATTATTTATTCTTTATATGCTTATATTGCAGCAGGGATAAAAGGGGTTAAATTATTTTGGAAAAATATTATTCCAACTACTTTAACTTCAATCGCTACTTGTTCTTCAGCTGCTTCTATTCCAGTTAATATTGAAGGAGCAAAAAAAATAGGAGTATCAGAAGATATTGCTAATACAATTATTCCTTTAGGTACTAGTTTTCATAAAGATGGTTCTATTATAGGCAGTGTATTTAAAATTATGTTTTTAGTAAGTTTATTTGGCTTTGAAAACAATGGAATATTACAAATAGCAGCAACCGCTTTAATAGCTAATCTGCTTGTTACAGCTGTACCTATCGGAGGAGGAACAATATCAGAGATGATGATTTTATCTCTTCTAGGATACCCAGTAGCGGCACTTCCTTTATTAACAATTGTTGCTACTATAATTGATGCTCCTGCAACTATGTTAAATGTTGTTGGAGATACAAGTAGCGCCATGTTAGTATCTAGAATGGTAGATGGAAGAAATTGGATAAATAGAAAATTAATCAAAAATGATTAATTTTTTTTAATTATCATTACTTTTTAATATAATTATGGTATACTTATATAAACAAATATATATAAATTATTATAGTATAATTATGAGGTAAGATAATGAATAATAGAGAAAGTGTATTAGATAATAAATGTCCACATTGTAAGGCACCTTTAACTTTTAATCCTAAATTAGGCAAATGGAGTTGTGAATATTGTGATAGTGTATTTACACTAGAAGAATTACAAAAGTATAATAATGCTAGTTCTTTAGAAAATAATAATAATGAAGGTGGAAAATCTGTTGATACAACACAAGTTTCTTATAGATGCAAAAATTGTGGTGCAGAGATAATAACCGATGAACAAACTGCTGCTACTTTTTGTATTTATTGTGGAAATACTGCAATACTTAAAAGTAAACTATCAAATGAATTCGCACCAGATATGATAATACCATTTAAAACTGAAAGACAAAAGGCAATAGAAACTTTTAAGAAACTTGCAAAAGGAAAACCTTTAGTACCAAAAGATTTTATTAGTGAAAAAAATATAGAAAAAATAAAAGGAGTTTATATTCCATTTTGGTTATATGATATAAAAGTGGATGGAACAATTAACTGTAATGCTAGAAAAGTAAATTCATGGACAGTAGGGAATACACATTATACTAAGACAAGTCTATATAAATTATATAGAACAGGTGGAATGAATTTTTATGGAATACCGGTAGACGGATCTACTAGATTTGATAATGCTATAATGAATAGTATAGAACCGTTTAAATATGAGGATTTAGAGAATTATAATCACGCATATCTTTCAGGATTTTTTGCCGAAAAATATGATGTTAATTCTGAGGATGCATTTATAGATGCTAAAAATAGAGGTTTAGAATCAGCAAAAAATATAATGTTAAATGATAGTGTTGGTTATATTTCTAAATCAGTTTTTGAAAATACTTTAAATACAGAAATAATTAAAAAACAATATATAATGCTTCCAGTATGGATGGTAAATGTAAAGTATAAAGACAAAATGTATATATTTGCTATGAATGGACAAACGGGAAAGTTTATAGGAAATATTCCACTTGATAAGAAAAAAACAGTAATTTATTCAATTTTAATATTTATAATAACATTCGCGCTATGTGTGCTAGTAAGTTATTTAATATATAGAGGTACTTCAATATGAAAAAAATATTTAAAACTTTATTTATATGTATATTGTTTTTAATTTTTAATATAAATAGTTATGCTTCAACTAATGTAATAGATAGAACAACACTTGATAATTATGGTGTTAATAAAAAATGGAATATAACAGAATCTAATAAATCTAATGTTTTAAATACATATAAAGTAGATGCCAGTGAAAAAATATATGATTACTCTGATATACTTGACTATGAAGAAGAAAAAAAATTATATAATAAAATTAAAACCTTTATAAATAAAACAGAAATAGATATGGTGTTTGTTTCTATCAACTTACCATATACATATGATAGTAAAAATGAAGATTTTGCAGCTGACTTTTATGATTATAATGATTTTGGAATTGATTTTGAAAACTATAGTGGAGTTTTACTACTTAGAAATACATATGAGAAAGATCCATATTTTAATGTATATACATTTGGTAATGCACAATTATATTTTTCTTATGAAAGATGTGAAGATGTATTAGATTATATTTACGATGATTTTCATTTTGGCGATTATTATGACGGACTTTCTAAATTTATAAATAGAATGACAACATATTATAATCGTGGAATCCCACATAATATGTCTAATTATAAAGTGAATGAAGATGGGTATCTATATAAAATATATAAAGTGCCATATTTTTGGGGTATTATTATTTCTTCAGTAGTAACTTTTATAGTAATAACTATAATGATTAAGAAAAATAAGATGGTTGCATCTGCTACACAAGCATTAGAATATTTAGACAAATCGAGTATTAATTACTCTGAAAAACATGATGATTTCATAACATCATATGTATCAAGTTATGTTGTTTCTTCCGGATCATCAGGAGGAGGTCATCACTCTTCAAGTGGTAGTTCTGGAGGAGGCCACAGTAGTGGTGGAGGAAGACACGGATAATAGGTTATAAAGTAACCTATTTTTTTGACTTATTTATTAAAATATGATACCATATGCCGAAAAGAAGGGGATTTATACGGATATTTGGGATACTTTACAAGATAATTTAAAGATTATTAATTATTATGAAAAACAAATAAATAATGAAAACTATCAAATAATATTAAGTGAAATATATAATTTTATAAAAAAAGTTTCAAAAGATTATTATGACGAAAGTCATATGTGTGAAGCTTATAAGCATTTATTAATTTCAATCATTAAATTAGAAAGAAAATTACCATATAAAAAAATGTTAGATATAAAAATTAATGAAACATTAGAAAATAATGATAATATAATTTTAAAAATAATAAATAAGACTAGAGAATATTTAGTACTTAATCATTCAATTTATGAGGGTCTAAATAAAAAAATAGAAGATATTAATTTGACTAATGATTGTAAAAAATCATCAGAATATATAAGCTTTCTTTGTAAACAAGAAAATATAGAATGTCATACACTTATAATAGATCCAGGATATTCATGTGCTCATCAATTATATAATGGTTGTGGGTATCATTACATAAATATAGTTAAATATAATAATAAATATTATTTATTAGATGCAACATATTCTCAATTTTTTTATTTGAAATCTAACAATTTAGATAGAATAGGTATTGTAAAATATGCAAATTGTAATGTAGGAGCATTCATGATAATGAATCATGATACTAAGAAAATTGCAACTACTATTTTAGAAGATGGATATATAGAGTTAAATGAACAGGTTTTTAAAAAGTATTTAGATGGATTTACTATATCATATAGAAATGGCTTATACTATGAAAGTACAGGTGATTATTCATATACGGCGCCTTATTCAGTAGATGATTATATAAAATTTTTTCGTGGAGAAGATAATCAAGTAAATCATGAAGGCAGAGAAAATTTGGGATATCAAATGAGGCCACTTAAAAATTGGAAGTTAAATTTAAAAAAATAAAATTATATAGAATTGTATTTAATACAATTCTTTTTTCTTGCCTAATTCTATTAAAATATGATAATATATTTATAGATTAAAAAGGGTAAATAATGTTAATTTATGGAGGTAGTAATGGGAAAAATTAAAATTGGCATTTTGCCTAATATTTTTTTAAGGGATGATGATACCTTTGACTTACAAAAAGCTTTGAATTTGTCTGGTCAAATTGCAGGTGTATGTTATGATCCTGAAGGTTTTAATCATATTAAAAATGAAATTCAAGAAAAAACTAATCATAGGATTGAAACTACTTTGGATAGTGGACATCATAGTGTATATGATCATATTTTTATAAATTTTGATATGCAAAATATACCTAAAATTTTAGCAATGATACTTAATAATGAAAAACAATATACAACTAGTGAAAAATCAGCACGTTATACGACTGTTAAGAAAAAAGACAATGAAATTATAACTGAAAATGAAGAAAGATTATATAATAAATGGTTGCAAATATTTAAAATAAAGATTAAAAATGAATATGGTAATATTTATGATGATATAAAAATAAAAAAATTAGCTCAAGAAAATGCAAGGTATTTGATTAGTGTATTTATGCCTACACATATGATATATACAACTTCACTTAGACAAATAAATTACATAGCATCTTGGATAGAAAAATATATATTAAATACTAAAATAACTAATCAATTTGAAATTGAGTTAATACATTTTATGAAAAAATTTGTATATGAATTAGAAAAATTAAATGTACTTGATGATAGATTAATGCAAAATGAAAAGAAAAGAAGTATATCATTATTTGGCAAAAATCTAGAAAGTAAACAAGAAATATTTTCTGATATTTATCAAACTACATATAAAGGAACTTTTGTACAATTTGCTCAAATTCAAAGACATAGAACATTAGATTATAAACTAGAATTATTAAAGGAAAAGGAATATTTTATACCACCAATTCTTTTAGATGATCAAACCTTAGTTGACGAATGGTATAATGATATAAATCTTGTTAAGGACATTAACCCTCAAGGAGAACTTGTAAGAATTTGTGAAACAGGAAGTTATGATAATTTTATTTTAAAATGCAAAGAAAGATTATGTAGTGAAGCACAATTAGAAACTATGATGCAAACAAAAGAAACTTTACTTAAATATAAAAAGGCATTAGAAGATTCTAATCATCCACTTAAAGAGGATATAAAATTATATTCTAAAGGAGCTAGATGTACGTTTCCTGGGTATAAATGTACGAGAGATTGTCAAAATAAAGAAGGTAAATTATTAATAAGAAAAATATAAAGGTTTATATGAATATAAATCTTTTTTTAGTACAATATATTTTTGGGAGGAAAAAAATGAATCAAAATTATGAAAAAGTTCCAAATATTATAAGTGGCAAAGACTTGGATTATTTAAGCGATATGTTTAATTGGAATTATGGAGCATATAAACAAAGTTTAAATGCACAAAATTATGTAAGTGATGAAGAACTTAAAACCGTATTAATGAAATCTACTAATACTTTTAATGGTACGATGACACAAATTTTAGATATTTTAAATCATGGAGGTAGCAATGAATAATAATCAAATTTCTAATCCAAAAATACAAGTTCCAACAGGAACAAAAATGAATGATAAAGATTACATGAATTGTCTTTTAAGCACATTAAAAGAAATGGTAAAAAATTATGCTATAGCGTTAACAGAAGCAAGTAATGAAGCATTATATAATGAGTATAAGAAAATGTTTGATAATTATGCTACTCTTCAAAGAGAAGTATTTGAAACTATGTTTAGAAAAGGATGGTATTCTTTAGAAAAATCTCCAATGGATAAGATTAATACAAAATATCAAATGTTAAACAAAGAATTTAATGATTTAAATGCGTAAAACGGTATAAATTATATCGTTTTTTGAATACATAAATAGATTTAGGTCAAAATAAAATAGGTGATTACTTATGAGTATTTGGAATAAAGAAGAAATAAATACGAAAAATCAAAGTTTAACAGAAAATATAGATATAGATACTTTGATAATAGGTGCAGGGATTACTGGAATGACAACAGCTTATTTTTTAAGAAATAATAAGTCATTATGTATAGTAGATGCATCAAAAATAGGTCACGGTGTAACTTTAAATACAACAGCTAAAATAAATTATTTTCAAGACAGAGTTTATACTAAAATAACTAACCTTGTAAGTGAAGAAATAGCAAAAAAATATTTAAATTCACAAAAGTATGCAATCAATATATTAAAAGAAATTATACAAAAAGAAAATATAGACTGTAATTTACAAAAAGTATCATCATTTGTATTTGCTAATAATTTAGATGAAGTTGAACCACTTAAAGAAGAAGCAGAGTTTCTAAAAAGTAATGGTGTAAAAATAATAGAAAAAGAACTGCCAGAAAATGTAATTTCATATAAATCATATTGTGTAGATGATACATACATATTTAATCCTATAAAATATTTACAAGCAATCTATAATATATTAATAAAAAATAATATAAATATATATGAAAATTCAAAAATAACTAAAATAGAAAAGCAGGGAGATATTTATATATGCCATGGAGATAATTTTAAAATAAATGTAAAGAAAATAATACTTGCTTGTCATTATCCATATTTTGTGTTTCCTTTTTTAACACCTCTAAAATCATATATAAAAAAATCCTATATAGTAATAAGCAAAGTAAAAAAAGATTTGAATTATACTTGTATAAGTTCAAATACTCCAACATATTCATGTAGGTTTTATAGAGATAATAATAATATATATAAAATTTGTTTAGGAGAAAGTCATAACTTGGCATTTAAACAATATGATACATGTCATTTTAAAAAAGTTAAAGAAATGTTCAAAATAAAAGAGGAAGATGTAGTTATGACTTATAGTAATACTGATATTATGACTGCTGATCATATGCCATATATAGGAGCGCTTAAACCTAATATGTATATGGCACTTGGGTATAATGCATGGGGAATGACAAATGGAATACTTGCATCTAAAATTATATCTGATATTATTTTAAACAATGAAAATGAATATATAGATGTATTTAAACCACACAGAATAAATGGAACAAATCTTATAAAATCTCCGATATTTATTTTTTCACAAATAAAATCATTCTTAGGCGCCAAGTTCAATAAAGAAAAATTTTGGTACCCTAATGGAGTTGATTTTATAACTAAGAATGGGGAACCTTTAGCTATTTATAAAGATGAAAAAGGAGTAAAACATATTGTAAAGAATAAATGTCCACATTTTGGTTGCAGTTTAATATTTAATGAACAAGAAAAAACTTGGGATTGCCCATGTCATTCATCTAGATTTGATATAGATGGTAAATGTATTAAGGGACCAAGTAATTATGATATTTATATTAAAGATTAACATTTATTAATTATAAAATACATATTATAAGAAAGGTGAGAAAATGGAAGAATCAAAATATATAGATTTATTACTAAAAAGATGTTTAAACTTTGAAAAATCAAAATCACTATTTATTAATTATGATCTAGTTAATAAGGATTTTGTAGATAAAGTTGTAAGTTGCGCTAAAAAAATAGGAATAACTGATATATATTTAGATGGAAAAGATATTTATAAAACACATGATATTTTAGATAAAATAGATATAGAGAATATTGAAAAAGATCCATATTTTAATGAACAAATATGGGATGAGTATGCTAAAAAAAATGCTTCTTTTTTAATACTTACTACAGAGTTTCCTAAAGTTATGGATGATATAGATCCCAAAAAGATAGCAAAAGCAACATATATTAAAACTAAGACAAAACCTATTTATAAAGAAAAACAGGCTTCTAATCAAATCCCTTGGTGTATAGCAGCGCTTCCTAATAAAATATGGGCTCTAGATCTTTTCCCAAATGAAGAAAATAGTGAAAAACTGTTAACTGATTTAATTTATTCAGTATGTATGGTTGATAAAGATGACCCAATAAATGAATGGAATAATTATTTA
The DNA here is from genome assembly GCA_023665725.1 of Clostridium sp. Classification (GTDB taxonomy): domain Bacteria; phylum Bacillota_I; class Bacilli_A; order RF39; family UBA660; genus UMGS872. The sequence goes on from JAMPDH010000008.1 coordinate 41,096, forward strand.
AAGAAAAGCATAGATATAGCAAATAAACTTAATAATTTAAATATTAAAAAATTACATTATAAAAATAGTTTAGGAACAGATTTAACTGTTACTCTCCCAGATGAATATATATTTGTTTCTGCGGGAAGTGAAACAAGTAATATGATATGTAATATGCCAAGTTATGAGGTTTTTGCAACCCCAGATTATAGGAAAACAGAAGGCATTGTATATAGTTCTAAACCACTTATTCATAATGGTGGATTGATAGATGAATTTTTTATTGAATTTAAGGAAGGAAAAGTTTCAAATTATGGAGCAAAGAAAGGATATGAATTATTAAAAGAAATTATAGAAAGTGATTCTAATGCTTCATTTTTAGGTGAGGTAGCACTTGTAAATTATGATTCTCCAATATCTAATACGAAAGTTGTTTTTAAAACTACATTATTAGATGAGAATGCATCTTGCCATATAGCATTAGGAGACGGATTTCCAGAATGTATAAAAAATGGTCTAAACTCATCTAGGAAGGAATTATTAGAAAAAGGAATTAATAACTCAACTACTCATGTTGACTTTATGATAGGAACACCTGATTTAAATATAGCTGCTCTTACTCCTAATGGTGAAGTAAGCATATTTAAAGATGGGAACTTTGACTTATAGAAGTCCTCTAATACAGAGGATTTTTTTAAATATTTACATATAATAAAATGGTGAAGAAGTATGCTTGATTTTATAAAGATGGAAGGATGCGGTAACAATTATATATATATAGATTATTTAGATAAAGATTTAGGAAATTATGACTATTCACTTCTTTCTCGTGAAATAAGCAATATTAACTATGGTATTGGTTCAGATGGGTTAATACTTATATGTAAATCAAATGTTGCAGATGCTAAAATGATTATGTATAACAAAGATGGAAGTGAGGGAAGTATGTGCGGCAATGGAATTAGGTGTGTTGCAAAATATTTATATCAAAATATTTTAAAAAAAAATAAAATGACTATAGAAACTAAATCTGGGATAAAGAAAGTTATGGTAAATGAAAAAGATAATAGTATTACGGTAGATATGGGCAAACCTATATTAACACCTAATCTAATACCAGTTACTTTAGAAGGTGAAAATGTAATAGATAAAAAATTTAAGTTTAATGATATAGAAATTCGGGTAACATGTGTGTCAATGGGTAATCCACATACCGTAATATTTGTTAATGATGTAAATAATATTAATATAGAATATCTAGGTAAAATAATTCAAAAAAGTAATATTTTTCCAAATCAATGCAATGTTGAATTCGTACAAATTATTGACAGTAATAATATTAAAATAAGAGTTTATGAAAGAGGTAGTGGAGAAACTTTTTCTTGTGGAACAGGGGCGTGTGCATCAGTAGTAGCTGGTGTTTTAAACGGTTACTTAAATTTTAATGAGGAAATTAATGTAGAATTAATAGGAGGTAATTTAAAAGTTATATATAAAGATACAGTTTTATTAAATGGTGATGCTAATACAATTTGTAAGGGTAAATACTTTGTAAAAAATAAAAATTAAATTATTTTTAATATCTTTTTAATGTTAAAAATTCAAGATTTTATATATATAATCTTGACTTACTTAAATTCTATATGTTATAATCTATACATCAAAAAGATTTGGGGGATTAGCTCAGTTGGCTAGAGCACCTGCCCTGCACGCAGGGGGTCAAGAGTTCGAGTCTCTCATCCTCCACCATTTTTTGATTATAAACTCGGATCTTTAGTTTCGAGTTTTTAATATATATAAAAATCTTTATAATATTAATAAATACAGATATATATTATAGTGGGTGACATTATGAAATCTTTGTATAATTTAACATATGAAAAGTTAAATTTAAAAAATCTAGAAATAGCTTATAAAATTCAAAAGGAAACTTGGCCTGATAATCCTGATTATGATGATCTCTATGATAAAGCTGTTAATACGAAAGATGACAACTGTTTTTTTCTGGTTTATGATAATGACTGCTTAATAGGAATAACAGGGGTTGATTTTTATGATAAATATCCTGAGAGTATTTGGATGGATTGGTTTACAGTTTTGCCAACCTATAGACAAAAAGGATATGGTAAAAAAATTTTATTAGATACAATATATTATTGTAAAAGTTTGAATAAATTTGAAACATTTACAATTGATACAACATATTATGAAAATAGACCAGCATTAATTTTATATGATAAAGTTATGGAATTAAGAGAAGATTATACAATAGAAGATACAAAAGATTATAAAAATGATTTTGTTATATATAGCTATAGTTTAAATGGAAAATTAGAACCGTGGAACAACAAATATCTTGGTTTAAAAGAATATTATGATAATTGTAAATAAAATACGTATAATGAGTTTCTACATAAAGTTTTGCAGGCAAATATTATAGTGTATTTTTTTTATTTTTGCATATACTATTAGTAAATGTTTACGTACGTAAAAAAGTACGTTATAATGAATGCAGAGGTGATGAAATGAGTACAATTAATATTACAAATGCAAGACAGAATTTATTTCAACTTGTTTCTGATGTTAATGTTGGATTTAATCCCATAACAATTGTAAATAACAAAGGCAAAAATGCAGTTTTAATATCTGAGGATGAATGGAAAAATATCGAAGAAACTTTATATCTTTCTGGTATGCCTGGGCTTGTAGATGACATAAATGAAATAAGAAGTTCTGAAGATTGGTCTAAATCTAAGGGGTACAATGAAGACGAAGAGTGGTAATTATATTATTAAGTTTTCTAAACAAGCAGAAAAAGATAAGAAAAAATTAAAAAGTTCAGGTTTAGATAAGACATGCAAAGTTATTTTATCTTCAATGATATTTGATCCTTTTTGTTACCCACCATCTTATGAAAAATTGTGTGGAGAGTTAAATGGTCTTTATTCTAGAAGAATTAATAGGCAACACCGAATTGTTTATGAAGTGTATGAAAATATAAAAGAAATACACATTATTAGAATGTGGATTCATTATGAAAAATAAAAAATGCTAAATAAAAGCATTTTTTTATTTTTAAATAAATAAATGTCACTCTTTCTTTTCAACATCATTTATTATAAAATCTAATGCATTATGATTAATAATAACATATTTTTTGTTAGGATTTGCTCTAGTTAATAATTCTTTTTGAAACTCTAACTTTTTTTTGCTTCCATAAAATACTATTTTACCTGTGTCATATTCTATAAGTTGCCAATTATCTTCATATTTTTTTGATATAGGTATGCTTTTAATATTTATTTCATCTTCTGCTTGTAAAGTGAAAACTCTGATACTCCCATTTTTATGTTTAATGGTTAATATTGTATTATATTCATCCATATTAGTTATTACCTTTCATTTAATGTAAGATTTATTATATAATAGCATATATAAATATTTATAGCTTTGATACTTATTTTATAAACCCATTTTCTACAAATTTTGTATCACTTACCACTACAAATGCTTTTTCATCAAGCTCTTTAACTAGTGCTTTAAGGTCCTCTAAATTACTTTTTTCTATTTCAATATATAACATATATTTACCTACATTATTTTTGCCTTTTGCATCAATTACTGAAACTGCATATCCTTTATTTCTTATTATTTCTACCATTTTATCATTTTTTTTGCTTGTAATTACCTGCATACTAACTAGACCTTTTATAAATTTATCTGCAATAGTGCTTCCTACAAAAGTTCCAGTTGCATATCCTCCAGCATAAGATATAGCTATGAATATACTTTTAATATCAGTATTTAAAGCTTCTCTAACTACTAAAAACCAAACAAAAACCTCACAAAATGCAAATATAGTAGCATATAATTTTTTATTCTTTGCTATCATAATAGTCCTGATTGTTCCAAGAGATACATCAATTATTCTAGCAAAAAAAACTTTTAAACATAAAAACAATAACTCCATAACCTATCCTCCAAGTGTAATTATACATTAAAAATATTAAAACTTCAATAAAATGAATAAATTTATTAAATTGTATAATAATAAAATTGGAGGGATAATATGAAAAAAACTTTAATTATAGTAACAACATTTTTACTTTTATTTACAGGTTGTTCAACAGATATAAATAATACACCAACAAAACAGGCAGAGGAGTTTTTAAATAAATATCAGCGATTAGATAATGAAGTTTTAAATGATCTAGACAAAGTTATACAAGAGGAAGAAAAATTTAATAGCGTGAATAGGGATGAATATAAAGAATTAATAAAAAAACAATATATGGATATGACATATATAATTAAAAATGAAACAATAGATGGAGATAAGGCTGTTGTAGAAGTTCAAATTACAGTTAAAGATTACATAAAAATAATGAATGAGGCCGAGGAATATAAAAATAATAATATAGATTTATTTAAAGATGAATTAGGTAATTATTCAGAAACTAAATATATAGATCATGTAATAGAAAGATTAAAAGAAACTAAAGATAAAGTTGAATACACTATTTATTTAACAGTTTCTAAGATAGATAATAAATGGACTGTTGACCAAATAAATGAAGAAATAGAAGATAAAATTTTAGGAATTTATTCTTATTAGGAACACATATAAATGTTCCTTTTTTCATATTATTTTTTAGGTGAAATATATGAAAAAGATAATAATATTACTTATTTTACTTATTCCTATAAATGTATTTGCATTAGAAACAAGTGCAACTTCAGCAATTTTAATGGATTTAGATAACAATAGAATTATATATTCAAAGGATATACATAATATAAGAAGTGTAGCATCAATTTCAAAAATAATGACAGCGCTTCTTGCAGTAGAATCAGGAAAATTAAACGATAATGTAACCATAGGGGAAGAAATAAATTCAGCATATGGATCTGGGATTTATATACAAGTTGGGGAAAATATGCGACTTATTGATTTAGTATACGGATTAATGCTTAGAAGTGGTAATGATGCTGCCCTAGCTATTGCAAAATATGTAGGGGGAAGTGTTGATGATTTTGTTGTAATGATGAATGATAAAGCTAAAGAAATAGGAATGAAAAATACAACATTTAATAATCCTAGTGGGTTAGATCAAGATAAGGGAAATTATTCAACAGCATATGATATGGCATTACTTACAAGTTATGCTATGAAAAACGAGGATTATAAAAAAATAGTAGGTACTAAAAATTATAAATTAAAAACAGATAAAAACTATTATTCATGGATAAATAAAAACAAATTACTTCATTCATATAGATATACAACAGGTGGAAAAACAGGATATACGGAAATTGCTAGAAGAACACTTGTTACAACAGCAACTCAAAATGGAGTTAATTTAGTTGCTGTAACACTAAATGACGGAAATGATTTCCAAGATCATAAAAATATGCATGAATATGGTTTTAATAACTATACCAATTATAAAATATTATCAAAAGGTGATATAACCATTATAGATGAAAATTATTATTTAGGTTATAGTTTTTATATTAATAATGATTTTAACTATATTTTAACAGATGATGAAAAGAATACAATAAAGCTTAAATTTTTATTAGAAAAGGACATAAATAAAAAAGATGGAGATATAGTTGGAAAGGTTCATGTGTATGTACTTGATAAAGAAGTACATAGTCAAGATGTTTATTTAAAAAAAGAAAAAATCGTTAAAAAAAATATTTTACAAAAAATATTAGATTGGTTTAGAAAATGATTAATAAAATATGGTGTTTTTTCATAATAGCAGGTGTTATATTTTCGTGTATAACAGGAAAAGTTGATATCATTACAGAAGAAATATTAAAATCAGGAGAAACCTCTTTTAATATGATTATAAAAATTTTTCCAGTAATGGCTTTATGGCTTGGAATCATGAATATTGCTTTAAAATCAGGACTACTTTCAAAAATATCATCTTTTGTTTCTCCGATATTAAAATTTATATTTCCAGAAATTCCAAAGCATCATGAATCACTCGGGTACATTACAACAAATATTGTAATGAATATGTTTGGTCTTGGGAATGCAGCAACACCCTTTGGATTAAAAGCAATGTCATCACTTCAACAGCTAAATAAAGATAAAACTACTGCAAGTAAAAGCATGATAACATTTTTGGTAATTAATACAAGTGGAGTAACCATAGTGCCAACTACAGTAATATCTTTAAGAATGCTTTATAATAGTGTAAATCCGCCATCTATTATGGGTGCATCTATAATAGTTACAGTTATATCTTTAATAGCAGGGTTAATTTTTGATAGAATATTGGGGAGAATTTACAAATGAGTGGCTTTTCTAATTATATAATACCAATAATGGTTTTAGTAATTATTTTATATGCAATATTAAAAAAAACAAATGTGTATGAAAATTTTATAGATGGTGCAGAAGAAAGTTTTGGAATGACATTAAAGCTTTTTCCAAGTTTACTTGCCATGATATTTGGAGTTAATATTTTCTTAAAAAGTGGTATTTTAGATTTTATTTTTTCTTATTTAGAACCACTTTTTTCTTACATAAACGTTCAAGTAGAAATACTTCCAATGGCAATAATGAGACCAATTTCTGGAAGCTCCTCACTTGCATTATTAAATGATATTTTACTAAACCATGGTCCTGATTCTTTAATTGGAAGCATAGCATCTATAATACAAGGATCAACAGATACGACATTTTATGTATTAACTCTTTACTTTGGAAGCATTGGGATTAAAAAAATTAAATATGCAATGTGGGCTGGTCTTTTTGCAGATGTTGTAGGGATATTAACTGCAATAATATTAGGAAATGTATTTTTTGGTTAAGTATTGATAAAAAAGCGAGTCAAAAAATGACTCGTTTTAGATAATTCATTTCTAATATAAATTATGTTATTTAAAACGTAATTTATATACTTTTTCTTTGTCTTTTTCAAAATTGAAAACTGTATTGTCGATTTGATTAAGTAAGTTGATTTTTTCTAAGGGAAGACGGCCCTTTTTATATAAAGCCATTTGGTCATGAAACCATATCCCTAAGCATTTTCCATTTTCATCGTATTTATAACCATTAATTGTTTTAAATCTTCTAATGATGTTTAAATTTTTATGATGATCATAGTAGATTTTTAATAGCTTATACCATTCATCCCAAATTTCTTGATAATTAGCAGTTTCGAATCTCATTTCTATTAATAGTAATAGTTTTTTTCTTTCTATTGACAATTTATTGTTTTTATTAGCTGCTCTTTGATTGAAAATCCAGTATCCTAGATAATATCCGTCTTTATCATATTCATATCCATTAGTTGTTTTAAAATTATGCTTAACATCTAAATTTTTATGGTATTCATAATAAGCTTTAGCTAAAAGATACATTTCATTCCAAGATAACTTTTTATTTTTTTCTTTTTGATATACATTTATTAATCCTTCTTGATTTAAAGATAATTTGATTCTTTCTAAAGCTTCCCTAATGATTTCTTGTACTTGTAATTTTTTTAAATTTAATTTTTTACAAATTTCTATTTGTGTATATGTTTTATCATCATCAAATCCAAAATATAACTTTATTATTTTTTTATTTATATCTGGAAATTCTTCTATTATTTTTTTAATAAATTCATATAATTCTTTTTTTTCATATTTTGATATTAAATCAAAATTTCTATCTTCTATATTATTTAAATGAGTTTTATCTTTATTTTCTTCTAATTTAATAGGTTCATCTAAACTATAATTATTTTTATGCTTTTTTTCTTTTTTCAAAAACATCGATATTTCATTTTTAATACATATTGAAACGTATGATGCAAAGCTTGTATTTTTATTTATATCAAATGAATCTACACCCTTTATCAACCCTATTTTTCCTATTTCAACTAAGTCTTCTACATCATAAAAAGTATGTAAAAAGTTATTTTTAACTATATATCCTACGAATCTTATATTGTGTTTAATTATTTCATTCCTTGCATTATAATCCCCAGATTTATATTTTTTTAAATAATCATATAATTCCTGTTCATTTAGTGGATATGGTGCTTCTTTTACAAGGTTATCTACATATTTATAATTTATCATTTTTAATTTGCCCTCCTTAGTTATCGTTACATTAAATTATATTATTTGCTAGTATTTTATTTCCAAATTTTTATTGTTAAAAAATATATAATAGTGTATAATTTCTAAAAGGTGATTTATGTGGAAAGATTACAAAAAGCAATAGCGAACAGCGGATATTGTTCTAGGAGAAAAGCGGAAGAACTTATTTTAAATAGAAAAGTTATGGTAAATGGTAATATCATAACTGAAATGGGTGTAAAAGTAAATGGTAACGACATAATAACGGTAGATGGAAATACAATATCTAATAGTGATAAGGAGTATTTTTTATTATATAAACCAAGAGGTGTAATAACAAGTACAAATGATGATAAAAATAGAAAAACAGTTGTAGATTTAATAAACACAAATAAAAGAATCTATCCTGTTGGAAGACTTGATTATGATACATCTGGGATACTTCTTCTTACTAATGATGGTAATCTTACTAATTTATTGATACATCCAAGAAATAATATAGATAAGGTTTATATTGCAAAATTAAATGGGATAATTACAAAACAACAAATGATCATATTAGAAAAAGGAGTAATTATTGATGGAAAAAGAACTTCTCCTGCAAAAGTTAAATTAAAAAAAATAAATAAAGAAAATTCAACATGTATTGTTGAAATTACAATACATGAAGGCAAAAATCATCAAGTTAAAAATATGTTTAATGAGATTGGACATGAAGTAATAAAATTAAAACGTGAGAAATTTTCTTTCTTAGATTTATCTGGTTTAAAACCGGGAGAATACAGAACCTTAACTATAAAAGAGGTTAAAAAACTTTATAATGAAGCAAATAAAAATCCAAAATAGGGTTTTTATTTTTTATGCTTATTAAGAATACTCATAACTTTTTGTTCCGCAACATCTAAATTCAATAATTTGTATTTTACCTTATTTTTTTTAAAATTTTGTAAAGGCATTATTATATCGTCTAAATGTTTTAAATTATTAGAATCATGTATAATTAAATAATTATCTTCTTTAAAAGAATTTGTTTTTATAAAAATGTTTTCATGTTTAGAATCTTTAAATAATAATATTTTTCTTTTATCGATATTAAATAAGCCATTATATATTTTAATAACATCATTTCTTGTATTATATAAAGTTGTATCAGGTATTTCGAATCCGTATGTTTTTAATAAATATAATAAAAATGGCTTTCTTTGTTTTTCGTTGGTTCCTAAAAATGAAAAACCATTATTTAGACATAAATTAATCCAGTTAGATATCAGTAAGGATCCAATATTTAAATTGCGATATTCAGGGTGTATTTTAAGACCTATAAAATCACTTGTTTTGGAATCAAAATCAAGGTAAAAATATAAATAACCTTGTTGTACCTCTATTCCATTTACATAAGAATAAATGCTTAAATAAATTTTAGATCTATTCGAACCATCATCTATAGCTTTTTTTAGATATATAGTATGATTGTATCCGTTTGAAAAATATTCATTTGAATATAGTATTTTATCATTTGATTGTGCTTTTTTTAAATAATTCATAATTTCACCTTGTTCATAAATAATAAAAATTGAGTTTAGTGTAAGTTATTATAGCATTTTAGATAATACTTAGTAAATAAAAAAACTAAATAATTTTTAAAATTAATTTAGTTAAAATGTTTTATATAATTTAATAATAGTTTTTGATATATTTAAAATTATTTTACTCATCAATTTCACTTATAGCTTGTGTTGGACAATTTTCTATTGCATCCTGAGTATCTTCTTCCAAATCTTTTTCTACCTCATCAACTTTAACAGTTGCAAGACCATCATCTTCAATTTCAAATACATCTGGTACTAGGCTTTGACATGCACCACAGCCTATACATAAATCTTTGCTAACTTTTACTTTCATAAATAACCTCCAAAAATATTATAAATAAAACAGCATATTTTTTCAAGTATGTGTTTAAAAAAAAAAATATTTGTGTTAAAATAAAAAATAGGTGAAATCTTATGAAAAGTAGAATGGATAAATACTATCAAACTACTCCTGGTGTTAGTAGATCAAATAGAAATAAAGATTTATATAACGAAAAATATAATGGCGATTATGACTTTGAATCATATAGTAATGTTGAAGGTGTAGCGCAAATAGATAAAAATAATAAAATAGATTTAGATAAACTACAAGAACTGTTGAAAAAACGTGAAATAGAAAGAATGAACGATGCACCACACTTAGTTAATAGGAATGTTAAACAGAGGGATTTTGAAGAGGTTACAGATGATCGAAGTTATGACATAAATCAAGTACTAACACAGGCACGAACTGAAAAAAACAACGACAATAAGACAAGAGCATTAAATAATACATGTTATGATATTTTAAAAAGTTTAGATATAAAAGATGTGCAAGATGAAAGTAGAAAGTTACAAGAGTTAGTAGATACTATAGCAACTACTAAAGCACTAGATAAACTTAATAATAATGAATTAAGTCTTGATATGTTAAATGATTTAAAATCAGATAATGGAACAGAAATTATGAATCCAATTGATATGAAGGCAGATATAAAAGAACAAAGTAAATCATATAAAAATAGTGAAATGGGTGAAATTGATAATTCTTTTTATACTACAAGCCTAGGGTTAAAAAAAGAAGATTTTGAAGATTTAAAAGATATACAAGAATCTATTATAACAAATAATAAATTAATTAAAATTTTAGTTTCAATATTAATAATTGTGTTAATAGCAGGACTTATTTTCTTATTTGCTATTTAAAAGATATTAGTTTATATCTTTTTTTGTTATAATTTATATAGGTGGTATTATGGAAGTTAAAATTATAGATATGGATCATACTGGAAGAGGAATCACTAAAATAGATAATAAAGTTTGTTTTGTACCTAATACTTTAATAGGGGAAATTGTAGATATAGATATAGTTTTAGATAAGAAAAAATACATGATAGGACATTTAAATAAAATTATAAAAAAAAGTAATGAGCGTATTACAGAAAAATGTAAATATGCACCATTTTGTGGTGGATGCAATATAATGTTTTCAAGTTATGAAAATCAGGTTAATTATAAAATAAATAAAGTTAAGGATATATTAAAAAGATTTGCAAATATTGATGCTGATATAACAGATTTTATAAAAGGGGATGTTTTTAATTATAGGAATAAACTTACATTTCATGTATCAGAAAAAATAGGTTTATACAAGGAAAAAACAACAGATATAGTAGAAATAGACAAATGCATAATATCTAATAAAGATATAAATAAAATATATTCTATTATAAAAAATATGGATTTAAATAATGTTTATGAGGTTATAATAAAGAAAAGTTTTAATACCGATGATATTATGGTTATATTTTGTTTAAATGATATGAAATCATCTAGCTTTATAAAACCTTTAATTCCTTTTGTAACATCTATAATATTTAAAATAAATAATAAGTATAAAACTATTTATGGAAGTGACTATATAATCGAGAAAATGGGTAAATATAAATTTATAATATCTCCTGATTCCTTTTTTCAAGTTAATACTATTCAAGCAGAAAAAATGTATAATAAAATTAAGGAATATTTAGGAGAGTGTGATAGTTTATTAGATTTATATTGTGGTACAGGAACAATCGGTTTATATGTAAGTGACATTTGTAATAATGTAACAGGAGTTGAAATAAATAAGTATGCAATTTTAGATGCCAATAAAAATAAAGAATTAAATAATGTTAAAAATATTGAATTTATATGTGGAGATTCTAAAAAAGTTATAAAAAATATAAATAAAACCTTTGATGTGATTATTGTTGATCCACCTAGGAGTGGTTTAGATAAATCCGTCGTAGATGATTTAATTAAAATTAAACCTAAAAAAATAATTTATGTTTCGTGTGACGCAGTTACCTTAGCTCGAGACTTAAACCTTTTAAAAGATAAATACATATTAAACTCTATATCATTAGTTGATATGTTTCCGAATACATCCCACATTGAATGTGTGTGCGTGTTGAGATTGCGTTAAATCCTTATAAATTAAAAGGATTATTTAGTTGTATTAAAATGACATTAAAGGTTATATGCTTATAAAACATATTGTCTTTTAGTATACATTTTATAAAATAAAAATCTTGCTAAAAAGATTAAACTTGTCTATAATCATTATAGGTGATATCGTGGAGCAATCAAAAATTAAGAACATATATGCTATAGTTATAAATGGATCTAAATATATAGTTCAATCTGACAATGGAATAATTTCATTAGTAAATACAAATCCAATAATTAATACTAATACAGTACAGTATGAAGTTTCAAATTATATATCTCAAAGAATACAAGGGGATAATATTTGGGAGATAAGAAAGGATTTATCAAATATACAAACTATTATAAATACATCTAATGAACAAACTGTAATGGGTTTTTTAAAATCATATTTTGATAATAAAAATCAAGAAAATAATAAATTAGATGTTTTAAATTCTGAGTTAAAAAATTTGAGAGAACAGATTGTAGAAAGCTTTAATTCAGATTCATCACAATCACTTGATGATACAAGAGAATTTGATATTAATAATTCAAGTTATCAAAATGGAAAACAAATGGTTTTAACTAATGGAAAGAGCTTATTACCAAATGATAAAAATGCATACGTTAATGCACTAATTCTTGCTTTTATTGTTGAGGTCGTTGGAATCATACTATCAATTTTTGTACTATTAAAAATACAAGTTTGATTAAAAATATAAAATTTGGTATACTTAAGTTAGGGAGGCTTTGTATATGTTGAACTTTATAACAGAAAAAATATTTAAAGGAAATAAAAATATAGCATTTATTACGATGAGTGCTTTATTTACTATTTTATTAATCGTTATAATAGCATTATTTGTTAATGGTTGTGGTACAAATATAAAAAATTATTCTGATTTAGAAAATGAATTAATTTCAGCTGCTAATAAGTATTATAAGGATAATGAAGATAGATTACCTACTACAGATGGGTCTATACAATCGGTGTCAGATACTGAGTTAGTTGAAGGAAAATATATTAAAGAATTAAATAAACTATATACTAAAGATACTTGTAGTGCGAATGTAGAGGTTATAAAATCAGGAGAGAATTATTTATATGTTCCAAATTTAAAGTGTGCAAAATATGAAACAAAAGTCTTAGTAAATGAGATTACAAGTAAAGTAGTCACTAAAAATGATGGATTGTATCATATAGATGATGAATATGTGTTTAAAGGCGATTATGTCGATAATTATATTAAATTTGGAGATAGTGTTTGGAGAATAATTAGTATAGATTCAACAGGTATCAAAATTTATTTAACTACAGAAAAGTTAGATAAAACTGTTTGGGACGATAGATATAATACAGATAAAGAAACTGAAACTGGTAAAAATGTATTTGAAACAAGTAGAATAAAAGATGCTTTGGAAGAAGCTTATTCTACAAATAAATTTATTTCGGAAAATAATAGACAATATTTAGTAAATGCTGATTGGTGTATCGGTGGAGTAAAAAACGAAACATTAACATCAAAGGTTAATTTATGTAATGAAAAATCAAAACAATATATTGGTTTATTTTATGTAGATGATTTTGCTAAAGCAAGTTTAGAACCAGAATGTAAAAACTTTGATGATGTTCAGTGTAAAAATTATAATTATTTAGCATCATTAAAAACTACAGATTGGACTTTAAATTATTATACTGGTAGTAGTTACCAAGCCTATAATGTATCTAAAACAGGAGTTAACTATGGTAAAACTTCTAGAAATTTGACACTTAGACCAGTTGTATATTTAAATTCTAAAATAAGATATATATCTGGTACTGGTACTGAAAAAGATCCATATATTATAAAATAAGATGAGGTTATAGAGATATAAACCTCAATTTTTTTTTGATAACTAATTCTATAGAAAAATATTAAATATATAAATTGACAAATAGATGTTTTTCTGAGAAAATATACTTGTATAAAAAGTGAGGTGTAATTATGTATGAGGATAGGGTTTTGTTAACATCTCAAGATATTCTTGAAAAAGATTTTAAAATGGATACTAGAGGATATAGACCTCAAGAGGTAGATAAATTTCTAGATGTTATTATGCGTGATTACGATGAAATGGGTAGTATAATAAAAGAATTAAAAATGGAAAATAAGATGCTTACAGACGATAATATTAAATTAAAGCAAGAGATAAGAATGTTAAACTCTAAAATTGATGTTTTAAAAACCGGAGAAGTATATAGTAAACCCACAAATAATTCTGATTTATTAAGAAGAATTTCTAAACTTGAAGAAATAATATATGGTAGAGATGAATAAATCTTGGCAAACGCTGTATTCAAAGTAATATAGAGGAAAGTCCATGCTCACACAGTCTGAGATGATTGTAGTGTTTGTGCTCAGGGAAAAAATAACCTGTGATAGTTTTATACTAATGACGTCGAGATAACCTAAATTTTAATAACATGGTTATATTAGACATAAAGTGCCATAGTGACGATGCTTATTAGAAATAATAAGAGTGGAACGCGGTAAACTCCACAAGTGAGAAACCCAAAATATGGTAGGGGAACTTTGATGAGAGAATCAAATCAATTCAAGGACTATTTTTAAAAATAGTAGATAAATGTTTGCCACCTTTAATAAGGTACAGAACATGGCTTATAAGATTTATTTTTTATTTTATCTAAATAGGGTACGAGGTGTGATATGAAAGAAATAGGAGAAAAATTAAAACTCGCAAGAGAAGATATAGGTATAAGTAAAGAAGAAGTTTGCGAGGATTTAAAAATTGATATGGAAAAATTGAATCAGTTAGAAGAGGGAGATATGAATGCCTTCCCAGATATCCTAGCGCTTAAATATTTAATTAGAGATTATGCAAAATATTTAGGTTTAAATAAAGATGACTTAGTCGATGAATTTAATGAATTTTTATTTGATTATACTTCAAAAATATCTTTAGAAGATATAAAGCAAGCAAAAAAAGAAATAAAAAAAGATGAACTTAACAAAATTCAATCTCCATACACAATTGAAAGAAAAAGAAAAATATATAATTCCCAGATTATGGTTTACATACTTATTTTTATTGTATTATTATTACTAGGATATTTTATTTTTTCAATGATTACTAGTGGTAATTCTTCATCTAGTGATGTTATAACATTTAATATGTGAAAAAGGAGGATAATTATATGAATTTACCAAATAAAATAACCCTTTCTAGATTATTTCTATCATTAATAGTTATGATAATTCTTATATTTCCTTTTGATACAGTAGGAATTAGTTTACCAAAACTTTTCATTAATGAATTACTTGTTGTAGATATTAAATATATAATAGCAGGTATAATATTTGTTATTGCTTCTGTAACTGATTTTTTAGATGGATTTATAGCTAGAAAATATAATATGGTTACAGATCTTGGAAAAATGCTAGATGCCATAGTAGATAAGGTATTAGTAAATGGAGTACTTATATTACTTGCAACAAGTGGTTTTATACATCCCATAATACCGGTTATTATTGTTGTAAGAGATACAATTGTTGATACTATTAGAATGGTAGCTAGTAGTAAGGGTAAAGTTGTTGCGGCTAGTATATTAGGCAAAATTAAAACTATACTTATGACATGTGGAATTTCTTTAACACTATTTTATAATCTACCATTTGAACTTATTAATATAAAGGTTTCAGATATTTTGATTGTAATTGCATGTATAATGTCTATTATTTCGGCAATTGAATATTACAAAATGAATAAGCAATTTATAACAGAAAATTAAGGTTTGCTTATTTTTTTTTCTAATTTTTAAAATTAAATATTATATTTAAAAAAATCTGTAAATAAAATAATACAGTTTTATCGAACAAACGTTTGAAAAAAGTGTTGACAAACTTTTTTTTCTGTTATACAATTATATTGTAGTGAATGGAGGAAAAATATGACAAAGTCAACTAATGATAAGACGTTAGATCAAGTATTATTAGATATTGAAAAACAATTTGGTAAGGGAGCAATTATGAAATTGGGAAGTAATGAACATAGGGAAATTGACGTAGTACCTAGTGGATCATTATCCTTAGATCTTGCTCTTGGAATAGGTGGTTATCCTAAAGGAAGAATAATTGAAATATATGGGCCAGAATCAAGCGGTAAAACTACTTTTGCGCTTCATGCAATCGCACAAGTACAAAAAGAAGGTGGTAGAGCTGCATTTATAGATGCAGAACATTCTTTGGATCCTAATTATGCATCTAGATTAGGTGTAAATATAGATGAACTACTATTATCTCAACCTGATAATGGGGAACAAGCATTAGAAATTTGTGAGGCTTTAGTTAGAAGTAGTGCAATAGGAATAGTAGTAATTGATTCAGTTGCTGCCTTAGTACCACAAGCGGAAATAGAGGGAGAAATGGGTGATTCTCATGTCGGTCTTCAAGCAAGACTAATGAGTCAAGCACTTAGAAAACTTTCTGGAATAACAAATAAAACTAATACAATTGTAATATTTATAAATCAATTAAGAGAAAAAGTAGGAGTAATGTTTGGAAATCCTGAAGTAACACCTGGAGGTAGAGCCTTAAAATTCTATTCTTCTATAAGACTTGAAATAAGAAAATCAGAACAAATAAAATTAGGAAATGATATAGTTGGTAATAAAACAAATATCAAAGTAGTTAAAAATAAGATGTGTCCACCTTTTAAAACTTGTACAGTAGATATTATGTATGGTGAAGGTGTATCTCAAGAAGGCGAATTAGTAGATTTAGCAGCAGATGCATCTATTATTGAAAAAAGTGGTGCATGGTATTCTTACAATGGCGAAAAAATAGGCCAAGGTAAGGAAAATGTTAAAGAATTATTTAAGAAGGATATTAAATTAAAAGAAGAAATTATGAAAAAGGTTAGAGAACATTATGGATTAGGTAATAGTTCTAATACTAAAAAAGAGGAAACTAGTAAAGAAAACTAGTTTCTTTTAATTATTTAATAGTTTATTGAGGAATCTTTTATCTAAAGTATAGATATTATTTATGTTATATAGTATAATGTATATTAATATAGAGGGAGTTAAAGATATGAAAAAGGTTAGACTTAAAGAAAATGGATTTACATTAGTAGAATTACTAGCAATAATAGTAATACTAGC
>JAMPDH010000009.1 GCA_023665725.1 Clostridium sp.
TTGTCCATAATGATCCTATTGGTAACTCTATTGTTTTATTATATTCAATTGTTACCTTTGTATCTTCTTGTGTTCTTCCATTTACTAGGATTGGAGCATATGTTACTTCTCCTACTACATCTAGTACTTTTTTATCTACTACAAAGTTAATAGTAGTTTCTTCACTTTCATTTCCTGCTTTATCTGTTACTTTTATAGTCTCATTAATAGCAGTTTCTTCATTTTCTACACCTGTAAATGTTTTTTCGATTGTTGTTTCATTTACTTTTGTCCAATCTGATCCCTCTGGTAATTCAATTTCCTCATTATATTCAATTGTTACTTTTGTATCTTCTTGTGTTCTTCCATTTACTAAAGCTGGTGCATATGTTACTTCTCCTACCATTTCTGGTGCATCATTATCTATATTTGTAACATTATATGAAAGTCTTCCTGCATTTCCTGCTAAGTCTACAAATTTGAATGTAAATGTTCCATTTTTCTTCATTGTAACATAATATTTTGTTATTCCATCTTCTTCAAATTCTTGAACATTTGATGATGCTAAATTTGTTATTATAATTTCTTCATCTGGTGTAAAAATTAATTTTACAGGGTCTTTTGTTGGTGTTGAAGGCTCTGCAACTATAGTTCCAGATGGTGCCTTTTTATCTATTGTGAAATTAATATTAGTTTCTTCACTTTCTTTTCCTGCTTTATCTGTTACTTTTATTGTTTCATTAATTGCAGTTTCTTCTTTAGCATTTCCATTAAATGTTTTTTCGATTGTTGTATCATTTACTTTTGTCCATGATGAATTTTCTGCTAATTCAATTGTTTCACTATATATAATAGTTACTTTTGTATCTACTTTTGTTTTTCCATTTATTAATTCTGGTGTATATATTATATCTACTACTTCTGGTGCTTGTTTGTCTATTGTAAATTTAATTTCATTTTTATTTCCGGCTTCATCTGTTACTATTAAAGTATAAGAGCCTTCTTCACTCACTACAGTATTATTTTCTATAGGATTTCCATTTAAAGTTGCTGTTGCATCTTCATCAAATGTGATTGTTACATCCTCATCATAATACTCACCGTTTTCTACTCCAGTTACATTAGGGGCTTGCTTATCTATTGTAAAACTTATTGTAACCTTTTTAGATTCTTCATTATCAGTTATTAAAGTATCATCAATCACAACTAAAGTATAAATTCCTTCTTCGCTTACAACAGTATTATTCTCTATAGGATTTCCATTTAAAGTTGCTGTTAAAGGAATATTTTGATTATTGAATTGTTTTGAAAACTTTATTGTAACATCTTCATTATAAATTGATCCATCAGAAACACCTTCAACTTTAATTGGAGTTTTATCTATATTTGTAACAGTTACATCAAAATTTTTAGTATAAATACTATTTTGTATTGCAACAAGTTCAACATTTATAGTTTCACTTATACTAAATATTCTTTCTAATGTATCATTTTCTAAATATGTTGTAGTTCTATCCCAACCATCTATTTCTTTAACAGGCATAGATGAAATAATAGTTACTAAAACATTTTGATTAGTTCTATCACTTATACTATATAAAATTCTGTAATCAAAAATCTGTATGACTGGTATATCAGAATTGCTTCTAGATTCTTCCTGAATATTGCTAGTCATTAAAGAATATTGATATGTATCATTAACTTTTCTAACATTAATAGATGAATAACCTGAGTAATCAATACTACTATCAATATAATTTTTATTTTTCAATAAATCTAATGGTATATTAAACTCATCTGCTATACCAATATTATTATCTTTAATATAATCATTAGCAGATGTGGTAATAACCTTTTCTAGTTTTTCAGTTCCTGCAAAAAAATTTGTTCCACCATTAAAGGAAGAGTATGTGAAAAATCCTCCTATCGATAAAACAAATATTGATATTGTAAAAACTAAACTCTTTAAGTTCTTTTTATTTTTCATAAACTTGTCCCCCTAAATTTTAAATATTACTATAAAAATTTCTAAATAGAGTGTGCAGAATAAGGAAATTAATTTAACCTTTATTCTGCTACAACATTAATAACAATTGTGTAAGTTATTACTTCTCCAGTTCCCCAATAAACATCTATATCAAAACTCTTTTGTGTTGGAGAAAATTCTTGTACAAATTCAATAAATGGTAATCCATTTGCATCATACCTTAATATAGAAGCATCAAATTTTTGACCTGAATAATTAAATTTAACATACATATTCTCTAATATTTCATTTGAATATTTTTCTGGTGCTTTTACTTGTACATTTAATTTATTAATACTAAATATATTATCATTATCTTCTTTACTAATATTACCTGTAAAAGTAATAGTTTTTTCATCACTTGATTTACTTGCAGAAACTCCTGCTGTTGGAGTAGAAAAATCACTAATTACTACCTTGTTTTCATCATTTGATGGATTGTTACTTCCTGAGTTATTCCCTGTTGAACTTCCACCTGATGTATTACTACTTCCTGAGTTACTTCCTGTTGAACTTCCACCTGATGTATTATTACTTCCTGAGTTATTTCCTGTTGAACTTCCACTTGATGGTTTTGTACTTCCTGAGTTATTTCCTGTTGAACTTCCGCTTGATGGTTTTGTACTTCCTGAATTATTTCCTGTTGAACTTCCACTTGATGGTTTTGTACTTCCTGAATTATTTCCTGTTGAACTTCCATTTGATGGTTTTGTAGTATCTGAATTATCTCCTTCTACTATACCTAAATTATCTCCTTCAGTTCCATCAATTATATCAATTGTATTATTCTCATTATTATCTTGTGTAACATCATCTGTTGACCCATTTCCATTATTTAATTCACCATTATTAGTTGATGAATTTCCATTATTATTTTCTACTGTACCTATACCTGATTTATCTGATGAATTATCATCTAATTTTTCATCAGGTGTAGCAGCAAATGAAAATATTAAAAATCCTGTTGCTACAAAAACTATAACTCCAGCTATTATTTTTCTATTGACCATAAATATTCCCCTTTCAAATTTATTTAGAAAGATTCTAACACAAATGTAGAAAAATGTCAAGTAGTGCTAAAATCTTTATTTTTAAAGTTTATATTACTATTAACAAAACTTTTTTTATTTATTACATTAGTAAAAAACATTCGCATTTTAACTTTATCATTTGGATTCATATTAACAAAATTTAGTCTTAACTGATATCCACTATCTAATGATAATAATAAACTCATTTTCTTTGGTTTAAAATCAAGTGCTGCCGAAGAAATAGAAGCTACAGGGAAAAAATGTATCCTTTTATTTTTTCCTAAAACTCCTCTAACATCAAACAAAATAATTTTATGTTCAGTTAAAACAAATTTATCTCTAATAGTTTCATATGCAATTAAAATTTTTTCGTCACTATCAATATATTCTAATACGTAATTAGGTAAATTATTAATATCCAATTCCTTGTAAAAATTAAAATATTGTGTCAATTCTTTATATTTTATATATGCCATTTTATACCACCTATCTAGATATTGGCCATATTCTAAATTGAACTTTGCCAACTATTTCTTTTTTATTAATAAATCCATATGCTCTACTATCTTTTGAATTTCCTCTATTATCTCCTAATACAAAGTAATAATCTTCTGGGATTACCTCATACTTTAACTCACTTATAGAATAATCATCAGTTTCTCCTCTAGCAAAATTTTCCATAATCTCTTCGCCATTCACATACAATTTTTCATCCTTATATTCAATTTTTTCTCCAGGTAAACCAATTATCCTTTTAATCATATAATTTTCATCTTCATGCTCCAAAACAATAACTTCAAACCTCTTAGGATCTCTAAATCTATATGAAATTTTATTTAATATAAGCAAGTCGCCTGATTTATAATTAGGTTCCATAGATGGTCCTACTACTTGTTGAAAACTAATAACATACTTCATAACTAAAATAATGATTACAATAATAATTACGTATATTAAAATATCTTTAATTATTTCTTTTAAATCTCGCATATAACTACCTCTATTATTGATTATAACATTCATATAAATTAAAGTAAATTTAAAAATAAATTTTTTTTACACTTTTTATGTACATATTTTTAATATTTTACATTTTTAAATAATACTCCATTATCTTAAAGTACAAGTATATGTAGCTTCATACAATATATTATTATAACATTTTAAATGGTTTTATCCTTAAAAAAATTTATTGCAGTGGGACAGAAAAATTACTATTTAATCCATTAGAATAATAATTTGGAACTGTTCCTTGTATCATTTTAATAGCTATAGGCACATTTGTGTCGATTGTAATGTTTTCACTTGATAATGGTAAAATTACTTTTATAGTTAATTTTATATTAACACTTAACTCTATCATTGCGTTATTTATACCATAATTAGTTACTTTTGTGTTTACTCCACTTACAACATCTCCTACTACGGTAAATCTAACAGGTATCTTAGGACCCAAATTCGTAAGAAGTGGATTATTAAATACTACCCCTGTTGGTATTTTAAAAATTATGCCCTTTTTTAAATTTTCTTTGTCATAATACATTAATATATCATCACTTACTTCTAATAAATCTAAATTACCTTCCTCTAAATTTTTTAAATTCATTTGAACACTACTTGTTACCTTAGTTAAAACTTTATTTACTGTTATTGAATTAAAATCTATTGATATAATCTCCCCATTTTCATTTCTATTTATTATATAAAGTTCTTCCTCTGTAAGATTATTAGCGACATTTTTTTCAATTGCTTTATTTATTATAATACTTGCGAACTTTTTCGCTTCTAATTCTGCATAACTTAATAATATTGGAGTTACTTTATCGTTAATTATTTTAAATACCAAAAATATTATTATAAAAACTAAAATTAGTGAAATTAAAATTATACTTAACTTACTACTTGTTTTCTTTCTTTTTTTCTTTAAATTCATTAAACGTCTCATATTTATCTCCTATTTAATTTTATGAATAATACTTAATAATTATCTAATAATATTAATGGTGATTTTATGAAAGTAATAGATGTTATGAGTAAAAATTTAATTATATGCAGTTATGATATAAATGTTGTAAACCTTTCTAATATAATGAAAAAATATAATATTGGATTTATTCCTATAGAAAAAAACAAAAAAATAATTGGTATTGTAACTGATAGAGATATTGTAGTAGATATGATTTCTAATAAAATTAATTATAGTTCAAAAATAGAAGCATATATAAATAAAAAAGCAATTAGTGTAGATTGTAATAGTACCATTGAAGAATGTTTAGAGATAATGGCAAAAAATAAAATTAAACGTTTAATAGTAACTGATTCCAACAAATTAGTAGGAATTGTATCTATGTCGGACATATTAAATTCTATTTATTATGATAAAATAATTGAAGCTATGAAAACTATATGGGCAAAAACTAAAACTAGTGATACTTATAAAACAGAAATAGATGAATTTTATCTATAAAAATAAGCCTTTAAAAATTCAATAAAAAAGATAATTAATTATCCCTTATTCAATTAGGGCTGATTAATTATCTTTTATTTATAAGTACAAAAAGACTACTAACTTATAAAAGTTAATAGCCATAAAAGAATAAATAAACTATTCTTTCATACTACATCATATCATCTAATTTGGTGTCAACTTCTTTAGCTACCTTATTAAACTTCTTCTTTATAGCTTTCATCATTGGTTTACTATACTTTTGATATGCAAGGGTTGCTCCCATACCAATCCCAATAAGCGCTATATTTTTACCTAATTTCATATTTTCACCTCTTTAGCTATAATGTATTCGTATGCTTAAAACATACATTATTATAATTTCTTTATTTTTAAAAATTATTCGTTGAAATTAATTTTTCTTTTAAACTTGTCTTCCTAATATATTCTTGGTTATTAGAAACAGCTCTTACAAAAGCTTCTACCTCTCCAATTATAATTAATTTTTTCTTTGCTCTAGTTACAGCAGTATATACAAGTTTTCTATAAAGCATTCTCCCATATGACAAAACCATAGGAAGTATTACTAAGTCATATTCACTTCCCTGTGATTTATGAATACTCACAACATAACCATGCTTAATTTTATTAAAATCTTTTGGTAAATATTTGACTATATTACCATCATAATCAACATATATTTCATCTTTACCGCTTTTACTAGTATTAGAATAAATGATGTATTTAATTATTCCTATATCTCCATTAAAAACATTTTCTTCTGGCATATTTACAAGTTGTAAAATCTTATCATTTTCTCTAAATATAACATCCGAATATTTTAATTCTCTTTTGTCACTATTACTAGGATTAAATACATCCTGTAACATTTTATTTAATTCATCAATTCCATTTTGGGTTGCATATATAGGCGCCATTACCTGAAATTTTCTGTAATCAAAATTTTTTTCATTAACTTGTTTACAAAGATTAGATAAATTATTTTTAAGTGAAACACTAGAACACTTTAAAAATGTATAATCTTCCTTAGTATCTAAAAAATTTTCATTTAAATCATTTTGATTTATCTCACGAGCTAAAATAGGAATATAAGAATCTTGGCTTTGTCTATAAAGTAAATCAAGTTTTATTACATCAACTACTTCACTTTCTATTATATCTTTTAACACTTGACCAGGTCCAACACTTGGTAATTGATTAATATCACCTACTAAAAGAATTTTAACATTTCGAACTAATCCTTTAAAAAGTGAATCTAATAAACTAATGTCAACCATACTCACTTCATCTATTATTATAAATTTACAATTTGATTTATTATATTCATCTATTTTAAACTTATTTAAATCTTTATTCCAACCTAAAAATCTATGTATAGTAGTTGAAGGAAATAAGGTTGCTTCACTTAATCTTTTACTTGCACGTCCTGTTGGCGCTAAAAGAGCAATACTCTCTACTAATTCATCATAATTTAAATCATTAAGCACTTTATATAGTTCTACAATAGTTTTAATAATTGTAGTTTTTCCGGTACCTGGTCCACCAGTTATAACTAATAGATTATTTTTAAGAGCTTTCTTTATTGCTTTGATTTGCATTTCATCATATATAATTTGATTTTCCTCTTGCAAGGTACTTATACATTTATCTATCTTTGAATAATTTGTTTTAGGTAATTTTAAAAGATCATTAATTTTATCAATCACTCTAGTTTCAGAGCAATATATTTCTTTTAAATAAAATCTATCATTTTCTATTATTATTTTTTCCTCATTTTTTAAATCTTCTAAATATTCTTTAAATTCATTACTATCTATATCAAATTTTAAATAATTTAATGTATTATTATATATTTCATCAAAATTTAAATATGTATCCCCCTTACTATATGTTAAATTTTTCATAAAATAAATTATACAGGATTTTATTCTATTTTCATCATTATCATTTACGTTTAGTTTTTTTCTTATTAAATCCACCTGCATAAACGATATATCTTCAACATTATCTAGTATTTTAAATATATTATTTTCTATTTGTAAAATAGTGTTTTCTCTATAATAATTATAAATATTTAATGAGTCTTTCATAGTAAAACCTAATTCATTTAAATAAACTATAGTTTTATGACTATCTTCATATTTGACTAATGTATCATATATTCTATCTGCTTTTAACTTAGATAATTTAGGTACTTTATAAAGGCATGTTTTATCCTCTAAGATTTTATCTAATGTATTTGGTGTAATATGCTCGACAATAGAAGTTGCCATTTTTTCTCCTATGCCATTAAATAAACTACTCGATAAAAATGAAATTATACCATCTTTATCTTGTGGCATTATCCTTTCATATGAAGAGGTACTAAACTGAATTCCATATTTAGGATGATTAACCATATCACCATAAAATATATATGTATCATTTTCTTGAAGATCAAAAAAAGTTCCTGTAAATGTTATAACCCTATTTATATATTCTTTTAAATCCTCTTTATTAGTATCTATTACTTTAGCTAATCCAATTACATAACCATTAGAAGAAGAAAATATTATTTTTTTACAACTACCTTTTATAAATGTATCCATTTTACCACCTTTTATATTATAACAGACACTTGTTCGTATATCAATATTATATAATATTAAAAAGTAATTAAACACTTATATTTAATCACTTAATATTTTAAATATTAAAAATTATATTTTAATTTAGGAAAAGAAACAAATTACCTTTTATATAATTTATATTACCACTTTATAATTATTTTTAACTTTGAGTTTTTTTGTATTCTTTTATACTTGAAATATTATCAATCGTATCAACTAATGCTTTATCTAATATAGATTGGTCAAAACCAAAATCTCTATATCCCTCTGTACATATATCAATATATCCTTTTGCTGGAAAATGATATTCAAAATAATCATTTATTACATAAATTAAAGCTTTTTTAGTTTTATTATCTATTTTTATTGGTATATAATGTTTGGAATAAAGATTAGGATAGCCCTCATAGATATCCAATAAATATATATCAAAACTTGAAATTTCGAAAACACCTAATGGAACACTGTAACTCTCACACTTTTCTATAGTTAAATATGCAAAATTATTCTCTCTTCCTTTATATACTAATCTATACCCTTCTAAATTAGTTGTCCCTATTGGCTTTGCATTATGGCATCTATAATTCATTTGTGTGAGATTTAAATTACTACCATAAGCTAAATAATACTTTTTAAACATAAATCACCTATTTAACAAACTTCTTTGTTTTTATAGCAAACTCTATACCATAATTTTCCTCAAAATTTTTTAAATATTGTCTTAAAAAATACACTTTATCTAGATTATTATCAAATACTAAATCAACAAATTCTAATACATTTTTTAAATTTACATTATTATATAAATATTTATTACTTGAATATGAGATAAATTCATGTTTTAATTTATAATCTAAAAACTCTTCATCCATTAATTTTTCTCTTGAAGTAACTAACATTTTTGAAAATACATTTATATTATTTTGCCAAATTACTGGATTTATTGTAGCATTCTGGCTTCTAAATTCTATTGTATTTTTATCATAGTTTCCAAATATATCGCGAAATTTTACATTACAAAAATTTAAAGCGATATATCTTATTTTTTCAGTAAAACCATCATGCCTTTTTTTAATAATAACAGAGCATTTAATATCTTTCATACTTGTTGCATAATTAATCATAGGTAATTTTTTATATAATTTTTTAGCTACTGGAGGTTCAAATTCAAACAAACGACTTCTACCACTTATTTTATCTCCATATATAAATCTAAATAATACATTTTCATAAGCAATATATAGTTTTAAAAATTGTTTCCATAAATATCACCTTATATATATTTAGATTACAAAGCTTTTAACAACTATAAAATTCTTCTAAAATATTCATATCTTGACAAGCTAAAGTTAAAAAATTATTATTATATTTTTTATTTAAATTATTAAATTTAGTTTTAAATTCTTCAATATCTAATATAAATAAATCTAAGTAATTTTCAACTAACTCATCACAATAATCACAACCATTTTGTTGCAGAAAATTAATAATTTTATTTAAATTATCTATATTTATATTTTCTATTATACCTTTATCATATTTATCTAGTATTTCATCAATATCTATCATTATTTTATTTTCCCTTCTGATATCCTATTTAAATTTTTTATATCAATATTATATTTTTCTTTTAAATGCTTTTTACTTGCATTTAATATTGGATTTAATTTTTGTTCACCATTACTATTTCTAACAACAAGATCAATATCATTATTAATTAAATATTCAATAAGATTTCTTAAATCACTTGTCGATTTTCTTAAGCAACAAATAGTTATATATTCACTAATATTATATTCTTCAAATAACTTTATTCCATTTACAATATTTTTTGATGATAAAAGAAATATACTAGGAGTAAATAAATTTTTATATTTATTATTACTAAAACATAGAAGATTTAATTTTTCCTTTATACTTTGATAATTACTACACCATATAGTTGGCGTCAGTAAACCTGCAAATTTGGGATTATTCCATTCTTCCATTTCCAAAACTTTTTTAACAAAGTTACTACTTCTTTTATATAGTTTGTCACTTTTCAAATATTCTTTTCCTCTTATTAATTCATCTATTATTAACTTTGAACTATCATTCATATTTTTTCCTCCATATTATTATAAAGCTTTACCTTTTTTAGGTCTAAAAAATTTATCAACATCTACTTTTTCATGTCTTAATAATCCAATCTTTACATCAAGTCCTCCACCATACCCTGTTAAACTTCCATTAGAACCAACTACTCTATGACATGGTACTATTATTGAAACTTTATTATAACCAACTGCATGCCCAACAGCTTGACTAGACATATTTTTTAAACCATTTTCTTTTTTTATCTGTTCAGCAATTTGTTTATAAGTAACAATGTCTCCATAAGGAATCTTTTTTAATATATTCCAAACCTTATTACTAAAATCAGTTCCAATAAGCTTAATAGGAACTTCATTTAAATTAGGTTTTTCTCCATTAAAATATCTATCTAACCATTTTTTAGTAATATTAAATATTTCTAATTCATCATTAATTTGTTCTTTTAAAACATTTCTAAGTTCTAAAAATCTAGATGTTGTAAACCATAATCCAGTTAAATATTTACCATCACTTGTTAATATTATTTTACCAACAGGTGATGAATATAAACTTTTATATTCCATTTTTTAATCTCCTTTATATAAATAGCAGTTTCTATCATGCGAATTTATAACACCTATTGCTTGAAGATAAGAATAAATAATTATAGAACCAACAAATTTCATACCCCTATTAATCAAATCTTTTGATATAGTATCTGATAATATAGATGTAGTTTTATCACACTCATAAATAATTTTACCATTTGTAAAATGCCATATATAATTAGAAAATGTTCCATATTCATTTTGAATATTTTTAAATATTTTAGCATTTTCTATCGATGCATTTATTTTTAATTTATTTCTTATAATACCTTTATTATTATATAAAATTTGTAATTTATCTTCATTATAATTAATTACTTTTTCTATATCAAAATTATCATATATAGCTCTAAAATTTTCTCTTTTATTTAAAATACATTCCCATGAAAGTCCTGCTTGAAATGACTCTAAAATTAAAAGTTCAAATAATTTTTTATCATCATAAGTAGGTACTCCCCACTCTTCATCATGATATTTTAAATAAAGTTTATTTTTATCATTTACCCATTTACATCTATCCATTATAATTCATTCTTTCTAAGCATATTTAAAATATTTTATTTTTCTGTATATTTATGACTTATTTCTATATAACTAACTATTTCCTTAGTTTCTACTTTTTCATCTAAAATAATTGTAATCCAATTATTTTTATTCATATGGTAAGCCTTATAAAATCCATTTTTATTAAGTAATTCTTTTATTTTATCTTGAGGTAATTTAACATTTAATATTTCTACTTTACCATTACCAGAATCTATTTTACTTTTATCAATTTCCATAATTAACCCATACCACTTGCCATTACTGGGATTTCTAAAAACAGCGCCTTCTGGCGATTTTTTCCATAAAAATTCTGGAGCATCTTTATATTTATCAATAATTATATTTGTAATTTCATTTGCTTGATTTGTTGTAAAATATTTTTTATTAAAACAATTATCTCTTATATCTACTAAAAGTTTTTCATATTCTAAACGAATAGAATTAACAAATTCACCATTTTGACTTTCTACCCTAAAATTTGTATATTCAAAATCATCATTTAAATCATATATCTTTCCTATAACATTATTTTCTTCAATACATAAATCTACTCTAAAACTATCATTCATAATATTTTTTGAATAAATATATTTATTATCTATTTTAGTAAATCCATATTCTAATAGTTTGTTTATATCTACACCATATCTTTTAAAAACTTTACTTTCTATATTCATAACTACCTCTATATTTAATCTGATTCATTATAATCCCAAAGACCAAGTTTACCATTAATATATATTGGATTTATTTTTTTTATATTTTCCAATTTAAAACCATATCCATCAAAGTCTTTAGATTTTAAAACACCTTTATAAACTATTGGATTAATTTCTTTTAACTTTTTTCTTAACTCATCATTAACTTTTACACAATCTGTAATATCCACCTGTGCGATTATTTGCCCACTATGATACTTTAAATTTAAATATTTAAATCTATCCATTGCTTCTTTATCTATGCCTTTACCAGCATGAATTAAAAGTTTCCCTCTATATTTTGTTTTCCATGTTCTAAATTCATATTCTTTTAAACCTTCTGCTATTAAAGTTGCCCATGGTTCTTTAATTGTTATTACTTTCATAATATCCCACCTACTGATTTTTATATTTTTCTTACCTTAATTATATCATCATTAGATAATTTTCCTATTAATAAAGATGAATTTTTATCATAATTTTTAAGATTAGATAATACTTTATTTTCATCAAAATTTGCATAACAATATTTACAAAAATGTGGACAGGTATTATAAACTCCTATATCTACCATCTCAACACAACTACATTTTCTAGCACCCCAATTTTTAAAACCAGTTTTTTTAGTCATTTTAAATACCATTTCATGTGACAAACATTCGCTCTTTTTAAATCCATATTCAACTAAATTTCTATTCTCAAAACAAGTTTGAACTGTCATGCCATTACTTTTAGCTGATTTACTAAAAGATTTGCCTATTGTTTCATAATCTAGTTGCATAAATTCTCTATAATTTAATATATTTTTATTTTTTTTAACATTCTTATACTCATCTAAAAAAGATACTATAAAATATTTTACATAACCATTAAGAAGCTTACATAATTTATCAAATGATTTAACATGATATTCTAAATTATATTTATCACTTAAAAATATTGGGTCATATCTTACATATAAATTATCAATTCCTATGATAGAAGATAATTTTTTTATTGCTTCTATTATTTTCCCTTTAGGGGGAATATTTGGCTCAATATCTTTTTTATAAGGTGTTAAAGTAACATGAAATATAATAGGCTTATCTATTTCTTTTATTTTATCTAATATAGGAATTGGATTTTTAGTACAAAACATAATTAAATCTACATCATCAAAATTTATTCTACTTACTAATCTTTGATTAAATGGATTTCTAACATCAATAAAGCCTTCTTTATATCTATTCATAAACCAATCTGAATAGAATGCAACTACATCAGTTCTTCCACTTACATTTAATACCATACTTATTACTTCCTAGCATATTACATTTAAATTGCAATTATTTTAAAAAAAATTAGATTAAATTTTATAATTCTTCTTTAGTTAATCCAGTTATTTTAGATATTGTTTTTAAATCAAAATTTTCTTTTTTCATTTTTTCAGCAGTTTCTACTATTCCTTCAATTATTCCTTCTTTAAATGCTTTTTCTTTTGCTTCACTTATCTCACCATTTTTTAAAGCTAAAGCATCTTGTTCATAATCAAAATAATTTAATATTTCTTCATCTTCGCTTAAATCTTCCATTGTTTCTTTAATATCTTTTATCATCTTTTCTTCCATTTCTATTTCCCTAATATTTTTATTAAATTCTGCTTTTTTTCCTGCATCATTAATGATCCTATTTTTATTATTTCTTGCTCTTCTTTTGTATATTTTTTTACACATTCAGTATAACAAATCTCCCTACATTTTTCAATATCTATTATATTTGTAACTTTTAAGTTAACTTATAACTAGTTTCATCTACTAAATAAAATTTAGTTATTAAATCATTCAAATTTAAACTAAATCTGTATTACAAGCATTATTTCACTATAATATTGTTTTCTTACATCACTACTTATATACAACATAAATCTTAAAAATCCTTTTGTATCAAAAAAATAACTAGATTAATTTAATCTAATTATTCAATACCTAATTTTTCTTTTAATAACTTTTCATAAGTATCCTTTAACAAATAAATTTCCTTACTACTCATAAAAAGTATAACAGCATTTTCATACTCTAGTAATTTTTCTTCCATGCCTTGTTCTATATATTCTGCACCTTCTACATTATCAATTATAGTATAAGGAGTAATACCTGGATAGTCATTAGGATCTTCCCTATCATAATTTATATCCATAACATAAGCTTTATCAGCAATAGACAATGCTTTAACAAATTCATCTTTAAAATCCGCTACCCTTGAAAAAGTATGAGGTTTAAAAACTGCAATTATTTTTTTATTTGGATATTTTTGTCTAGCAGCTTTTATAGTAACTTTAAGTTCAGTTGGATGATGTGCATAATCATCAACTAATACCATATCACCAATAAATTCTTCCTTAAATCTTCTTTTAGCACCTTCAAAACTTTCTAAAGATTTAGCCACCTCTTTAGCATTCATTCTTTCATAATGACAAACAGCAATTACAGCCAATGCATTTAAAAGCATATGCTTACCAAACAAAGGCAATTCAAAATGACCATAAAATTCATCTTCAATAAATACATCAAAACTAGTTCCGTCATTTCTATAATCTATATTTTTTGCCTGTATATCATTTTCATCATTTATTCCATAATAATATATTTGCTTATTCATATTTAAAGTATGAGTATATTGATCATCACCACATGCTATTACCATTTTTTTAGCTTTATTTGCAAAAGTATTATAAGCATCAATTATATCATCTATTCCCTTAAAGTAATCTAAATGATCTAACTCTATATTAGTTATAATTACATACTCGGGCTCATAATTTAAAAAATTACGTCTATATTCACATGATTCTAATACAAAATTTTCACTATCCTTAACAGCTTTACCCGTTCCATCTCCAATTATATAACTACAATTAGATATATCAGTTAAAACTTTACTTAACATTGCCGTTGTTGTAGTTTTACCATGACATCCAGAAATACAAATAGTTTTAAACATCTTTGTGAGTTTACCAAGCATTTGTTCATATTCATATGTTACAAGTCCCATCTCATTAGCTTTAACAAGTTCAGGATGGGTAGATCTAATAGCAGGAGAATAAACAACTATAGTATTCATATCTATAGAATTATTTTTGTCAGTATATATTTTTATTCCTCTTTCAATCAAACTATCCTCAGTAAATCTATGTTCTTTAGCATCATCATAGCCAATTACTTCATAACCTAAATCATTTAAGAAAAGCGCTAAAGCACTCATCCCAGCACCCTTTACTCCTATTAAATAATATTTCATATGTTCACTTCCTATTTTTATTTTATGCTAATAAATAAATATTAACAACCATATCAAAATCCACTTCTTTTAAATAATTTTTCTAAATCATAATTGGAATAATAAATTATAGTTGGCCTACCATGTGGACAATTAAAAGGATTTTTACAATGCCTTAAATCATTTATTAAATTTTCCATTTCTTCCATTGTAATATTCATATTCGCTTTAATTGCTTTTTTACAACTTAACATTGTAGCCGCCTTTTCATTAAATTTTGTAATAGAAAAATCTTTATTACATAATATAACTATTTCTAATATTTTTCTTACCTGCTCCTCTTCAAATCCTTCTTTAAGCCATGCAGGATGCGATTTAACTATTAAAGAATTAATTCCAAACGTTTCTATATCAAAACCTAAACTTTTTAAAAAATCAAATCTTTCTTTTAAAATTATAAATTCATTTGCAGAAAACTCTAAAGTGATTGGTACTAACATGCTTATTGAATTGCCATCAGGATTACCAAGTTTTTCTTTATACATTTCATAATTTACTCTTTCTTTAGCAGCATGTTGATCAATAATATACATTCCCTCATCATTTTGACATATTATATATGTTCCATGCACAAGACCTACTGGATATAATTCGGGAAGTCTTTTTTCTGATTCTTCTATTTCATTACTTATTTCTTCATTTTCTAAAATTTCACCATCTTTAATTAAATCTTTATTTAAAACAAGAGGTTGTTCTTCCACGTCAACTTTTTCTTTAAATATAGATTTATCTGTATTATAACTTATTTTATTTTCGCCTATTCTATCTAAATCCAATTTAATTTCTTCATAAACTTTTTTAGGAGTTTCTAAACTATTTACTTCTACATGTGGTATTAAATTTCTTTTATAAAGTTTATCTTTAATCATTTTTTCTATTAAAGAATTTAATTCCTCTAATTTAGAAAACTTAATATCCATTTTAGTTGGATGTATATTTACATCAACTAATATTGGATCAACTGTTATATTTAAAATAGCTATAGGATATCTTGTATCTGGTTTAAGTGAATGATAACTATCATTTATAGTTCTATTTAATTCTACATTCCTAACAATCCTATTATTTACTAAAGTTATCATATTATTTCTGCTAGTACGATGTACCTCAGGTAAACTTATATACCCTTCTATAGCATAATCAGAATTTTCTATTGACACAGGTAACATTTTTTTAGCAACCTCTACCCCATATACATCCTTTATAGTTTTAAGTAAATTATTAGAACCATCTGTTGATAATATAACATTACCATTATTTTTAAGTAAAAATCTTATATCGGGCCTAGAAAGCGCTAATTTATTTATATATTCTGTTACATTAGCAAGTTCTGTATATAAACTTTTTAAATGTTTTAAACGGGCTGGTGTATTATAAAATAAGTCATTAACACAAATTGTTGTACCACGTTTTGCATCTGAGGAAGATACCTCTAATATTTTTCCACCATTTATTTTAACTAATGTTCCAATATCCCCTGTAGATGTTTTTAAAGTTATGTTACTTACACTACTAATTGCTGCAAGAGCTTCTCCTCTAAAACCAAGAGTTTCTATATGATATAAATCATCCTCATCTTTTATCTTACTCGTAGCATGTCTAGAAAATGCTAAAACAGCATCATCTTCTTCCATTCCTTTACCATTATCTATTACTTTTATTTCCTTAGTACCAGCATCTATAAGTTCAACACTTATTTCTGTAGATAATGCATCTATACTATTTTCTACTAATTCTTTTACAACTGATGAACATCTTTCTACTACTTCTCCTGCTGCAATTTTATTTGCAAGAAGCTCATCCATTACTTTTATTATAGCCATTTTTTATTCACCTGTACATGAATTTTCTATATATTCGTAATTATACTGTTTACATGTTTCACTTGAACATTTAATACGTATACAACCATTCATTACCTCTCCATTAATTGGATTTATTATATCACCTTTTTCAAAACTTCCACTTTTCTTTAAATCCTCAAGTGAAAGTTCATATACTTCATCCGGATTTGTAGGTAAAACACCTATATTTTCAACTTCCCAATTTTGCTTAGCAGCTGAAATTATATTGTTAACTTGTATTTTGTATGCTTGTTCCTCTGCTGTTTTTGTTGTATCATCAAAATTAATATATACTATTAAAGCTATCATTCCTATTAGAATTATTACAACCATTAGTTCTATTAAAGTAAAACCTTTCATAAGTAACCTCCATTATAATTTTAACACTATTTATATAATTTAACTATACTTTTTTATAACTTATCCATATCATTTAAAAATTGTTTTAATTTTAAAGCAATATCAGTTGGTATTATTAAAGATAAATCTTCTATACTAGCTTCTTTTATTTTAGATATCGTTTTATATTTTTTTAATAATTTATTTCTTCTAATCTCTCCAATACCATCTACATTATCAAGTATCCCTGAAAGTGTACCTTTACTTCTTATTTGCTTATGATAATTTATTGTAAAGTTATGAACTTCATCTTGCATTCTTTCTAAATAATAAAATAAATTGCTTTTTTTATCAATTTCTATTTCCACTATAGGAGAGTTTGCAAGTAAAGCAGAAGTTGAGTGTTTATCGTCTTTTTTTAGACCAATTACAGGTATTTTCATATTTAATGAATCAATAACTTCCCTAGCTATGTTCATTTGGCCTATACCACCATCAACTATTATTAAATCTGGTCTTTCTAAATTATCCTTTAATACTCGAAAATACCTTCTGTATATTACTTCTCTCATTGTATTATAATCATCATTTTTATCAAAACTTATTTTAAATTTTCTATAATCATTTTTACTTGGAACTCCATTTTTATAAACAACCATTCCTGATACATTATAATTTCCAAATAAGTTAGAATTATCAAATATTTCTATTCTATCTAACTTTTCCAATTTTAATATATCTTTTAATTCTTCATTAGCTTTAACTGTTTTTTCTTCATTTTTTTCTATTAAATCAAATTCTTCTTTTAAGGCAATTTCTGCATTTTCATTTGCCATTTTTAGTAACTTCAATTTTTCACCTTTTAAAGGTATACGTACATTTACTTTAAGAAACTCTTCAAGTACTACATTATCTACTTCAGGTGGTACTAAAAGTTCTTTAGGTAAAATAACCCCTTTTTGATAGAAATTAGCTATATAACGAGTTAGTTCCTCTTCCTTTTCATCTATAAGTGGAAATATAGCTTTATGTCTTTCTAAAATTTTACCGCTTCTTATAAAAAATACTTGTATACTTATATAACCTTTATATACATAAAATCCAAATAGATCCCTATCTATATTATCTTTGATTTCAACCTTTTGTTTTTTTAATGTAATACTTATATATTCTAGTAATTCTTTTAATTCAATAGCTTTTTCATATCGTAAATTGTTACTTTCTTCTTCCATTTCATTTTTTATTTTTTCTATTATTTCAGTGTCATCACCTTTTAAAAATTTTATTATTTTTCCCTTCATATCATCTATAACTTTTTTGTCTACTTCGCTAGAACAATATCCAAGGCACTGGTGGATATGATAATATAAGCATGGTTTTTTATTATAAGTTTTACATTTTCTAAGTGGATATAACCTATTTAAAAGTTCTACTGTTTTTTTTGCTGCATAAACATTAGGATATGGGCCATATAAATTATTATGATTTTTTTTCCTATTAATATTTCTAACTATTAAAAGTCTAGGAACTTCCTCATCTGTTAATTCTATATATGGATAACTCTTATCATCTCTAAGTAATATATTATATTTTGGGTCATATTTTTTTATTAAATTAATTTCTAGTATTAATGATTCTGTTTCGCTCCCAACAACTATATATTCAAAATCAACTATTTCACTTACTAATTTTGCAGTTTTTCCAGTATGTGTTCCTCTAAAATAAGAACTAAGTCTATTTTTTAATTTCTTAGCTTTTCCAACATATATTACAATATTATCTTTATTTTTCATAAGATAACAACCTGGTTTATTTGGTACAAGTGAAAGTTTATCTTTAATCATAGATATCACCATATATATTATATATTAAAATTATTAAAATAAAAAGATATTTACAAAAAAAGAGGAGAACCTCTTTTAATAAATAACTGCTCCTAGTAGAATCGCAAGTAAAATATATAACACTAGCAATATTATGTAATTAATGTTATTACTTTTAGGAGTGTTACTGCATGATGTATCACATTTTCTTTCACATGACATATTAAAACCTCCTATCTTTATTTAACCTATTAAATATATGCTCCAAGTATGATGATTAAAAGGATAAATAAAACTAAAACGATAGCTGCTCCACTTACTCCTGTATTATTACACATATTCATCAAACCTCCTTTTTTACTTTCTAAAATATTTTATGGGAAATATAAATATATGTGATTACTTGAGTTTAAATTATTGTTTTTTTTACATTTTTTTGATATCATTATTTTGTATGATTATACATAAGGAGGAAAAATGAAAAAGAAAGTATTAGTATTTGCGGTTTGTGGATTGTTTATTTTATCTGGATGTTCAAAATCGCCAAAATTATCAGATGGAAAGCAAGTAGTAGCTTCATTAAATGGTAAGGATATAACAGCGGAGGAATTATTTGATAATATGAAGCAAAGTTACGGAACAAGTTCATTAATTTCATTAGTTGACGAATATATAATAAGTAAAGAAATAACTGATGAATCTGAATTTATCGAAGAAGCAGAAATTCAAATTCAACAATACAAGATTTCTTATGGAGATCAATGGAATGATTTCTTACAATATTATAATTATTCATCTGAAGAAGATTTAAAAAAAGATTTATTATTACAACTTAAGTCAGAAGAACTTGCAAAAAAACAAATTAAAGAAAGTATAACTGAAGAAGATTTAAAAAAATATTATGATGAAAATATTTCAACCGAATTAACCGTAAAACATATATTAATTAAACCAGATGTTGATAAAGATGCATCTAGTGATGAAAAAGCTAAAGCAGAAGAAAAAGCATATAGCGAAGCAGTTGAACTTATAAAAAAACTTGATGAAGGTGCAGACTTTGAAACACTTGCAAAAGAAAATTCAGATGACACAGGTTCAGCAAGTAATGGCGGTTTAATAACAGGAGTAACAAAATCTGGATATGACGCTAACTTTTATAAAGGTGCTTTAGAACTAGAAGACGGAAAATATTCAAAAACACCTATTAAAAGTGAATATGGTTATCATATTATTTACACTATAAGCCGTACTGAAGCTGAAAGTTATGATGAAATGAAAGAAAGTTTATATGACAAAGTTATAAGCAAAAAAATTTCTGATGACCCTTACCTAACTTATAAGGCATGGGATGAAATAAGAAAAAAATATAATATTAATATAATAGATACAACTATTAAATCTTCATATGAAGCTGCAATAGGAAACCTTAAATAAAAAAGCTAACAACTTTTTTATTTTTTTTCCCATTTTTTAATTCTAATTTTAAAATTTTTTTCATTTGATAAATAAATTGGTATAACTTTATTCTTAAAAATGTTGAAAATAAAGAGACAATAAAAGACTACTATTATGTAGTCCTAATTCTATTTAAAAGTTTCCATTGAGTTTATAACTCTTCTTACATTTGCCTCATTAAATGGTTTTGTTAGAACATCTACTATTGTATATGTAAATGCCCTTTCTATTGTTTCTTTAGTATCATCACCAGTTATTATAGCAACTGGTATTTTAGAAAATAAACCATTTTCTTTAAAATACTCAAGTACTGCAAAACCATTTACATTTGGCATATTTAAATCTAATAAAACCCCAAATAATTCTGAATTTGTTCTTACAATTTCTAAGGCTTCCTCCCCATCATTTGCAGTTAAAATTACAAATTCATCATCAAACATTTTCTTTATTAAATTTCTTATTATATCTGAATCATCTACAACTAATATTTTCTTGTCTGACTTAGAAACATTAGCAGTTGATATAACAATTGGTGTTTTTCCTAAATACTCTCTTACTACATTTATTACTCTATTTGTTTCACTAATTAAATTATCATAGTTATCATATACATATAAGGAATTATTCGCTTTACTCTCCATTTCATGATTTAATGCAAGTTCAGCTAAATAAGTAAATCCTAAATATCT
Source organism: Clostridium sp. (assembly GCA_023665725.1). GTDB lineage: Bacteria > Bacillota_I > Bacilli_A > RF39 > UBA660 > UMGS872. The sequence continues at coordinate 21,503 of JAMPDH010000009.1, forward strand.
AGCATCACTTTTTAAGGAATGAATAAATATTGCATAATTTTTCATATCAGATGATTCTTTATATTTTTGAATATTTGATAATTTTTCATCTACAGTATTTAAAAAATCCTGTAACGTTTCATTATATGTATCCATATCGCCAAAAAGTTCTAAACTGCTATCTACATTTACACCACTATTTTTTAAAAAATTAACATCTTTCATATACTCAACACCTATCTATAAATTATTTAAAATCCTCTTTTTCTTAAGAAGGAAGGTATATTTGTTCCATCATCATCAGACGTATCTGGCATCTCTTCCTTTGCCTCTACTTTTGGTTCATAGGCCTGATATACAGGTTCTTTATTTTCATCAAAACCTGTTGCAATTACTGTTACGATAATTTCATCATTTAAGTTTTCATTTATAACAGCCCCAAATATAGTATTTATATCTGTATTTGCACTTGTTCTTACAATTTCAACTGCTTCTTCTACTTCAAATAAAGTTAAATTAGCACCACCTGTTACATTTATTATAGCATCTGTTGCTCCGTCAATACTTGTTTCAAGTAATGGACTAGATACTGCTTGTAAAGCCGCCTCTGTAGCACGATTTTCACCGGCACCTATACCTATACCAATTAAAGCATTCCCACGTTTTTCCATAACCGCTTTTACATCGGCAAAATCAAGATTTATAAGTCCTGCTACTGCAATAAGGTCAGATATAGATTGAACACCTCTTCTTAAAACATTATCTACTTCTCTAAAAGATTCTAACAAAGGTGTAGTTTTATCTATAATTTCTCTTAATTTATCATTTGGAACGACAATTAATGTATCAACATGTTTTTTTAATTCTTCAAGGCCACCTAAAGCTTGTTGCATTCTTTTCTTTCCTTCAAATGAGAAAGGTTTAGTAACAATTCCTATTGTTAAAGCCCCTAACTGTTGTGCAATATCAGCAATGACAGGAGCTGCTCCTGTTCCAGTTCCACCACCCATTCCACAAGTAATGAAAACCATATCCGCACCTTCTATAGCCGCTTCTAATTCTACTTTAGATTCCATGGCTGCTTCTTTTCCAATTTCTGGATTTGCTCCTGCTCCTAAACCATTAGTAAGTTCTGTTCCTATTTGTATTTTTGTAGGCGCCTTAGAGTTATTTAAAACTTGTAAATCGGTATTTGCAACAATGAAGTCAACACCTTTTACTCCTGATTCTATCATACGGTTAACAGCGTTTCCGCCTCCACCACCAACACCTATTACTTTTATTTTTGCTAATTGATCTGTTTCTAATCCAAACATTATAATTTCCTCCTATTCGCCGAAAAAGTATCCAAATACTTTATCTAACATTGATTCGTTTGAAACGTTTATTATACTTTTTTTAGTTGATGCCAGAACTTCTACATCAGTTTCACTTACCATTGTATAGTCCCTACCTTTTACTTTTAATTTATTTATAAAATATACAATATTTCCTACTGCAGATGAGTATTTATTATTTCTAATACCAATTAATCTAACATTACCTACAATTACATTTTCACCAAATACACTTTGAGCAACTAAGTCAAAATGACTCATATTACTCATGCCCCCAGTTATAATAATATATTCCATTTCACGATTTGTCAATTCTAAAAGTTCTTTTTTTGTAAGTGATAATATTTCTTGTAACCTAGACATAGCTGCATCTGATACTCCCAATTGGTCTATTTTAACTTCATTTGGTAGTATATATGTTTCAGAATTACTTGCATATTTTGTATGGGCTAAAGCAAATTTTTCCTTAACTTTTTTTGCAGCTATTAAATCAATTTTGTATTTATATGCAATGTCACTATCTACATCTTTACCACTCATCCCTATAATACTGCTTTTTATTAGTACACATTTATTATATATAGAAATTGTAGTAGTTTCATCTCCAATGTTTATAATAGCACCTATTTTATCATCCATGCCTTTTTGTTTTAGTGCATTTATATCTCCTATGCTATTTAAAGATATATCAACAACCTCAATACCAATACTTTCTATTAAATTTACAACAGAATAAATATTTTTTTTAGGAGTAGATATCAATATTGCTCTTGCTTTTAATTTATTCCCAATTAAACCCTTTGGATCTTTAATGCCAGATTTACTATCGACACAAAAGTCTATTGGAATTGCTGTTACCATTTCTTTAGTTGCAGATATTTTAGTTCTCATTGCTTGTTGAAGTACTCTTACAACATCATCACCTGTAACCTCATGTTCTTCATTTGTTATTTCTATTTCTCCATCAATTTTAACATATTCTGCAAAATATGCTGGAATACTTGTTATTACTTTTTTTATTTTTATTCCAAGCATATCCTCTACTTCAGCTATTGCAGCCTTAAGTGAATTTGATGCTGCATTTACATCAGTTATTAATCCCTTTTTTATTCCTTGTGATTTAGTAGATGATGCAGCAAGTAAATTTAATTTACCTTTATATAACTCTGAGGTTACTACTTTAATTGTATCAGAACCTATATCAATGCTTGTATAAATATGCCTCACCCTATCATCTCCTATAATTTTAATTATACTATATTTATATTAAAAAAAAAAGAAAAATTAGAAAAAAATACTCTAATTTTCAAAAATTTGGAAATATTCACCGGAGTCAAGATATAAAATTCCTTTAGCGCCATTAATATTTTCTATAATATTAAAATAATCATTTATTTTTTCAAATTGATTAAGACTTAAATAAACATAATTGCCATCATCCATAGTAAATAAAAATCTTGTATCATCAACATCATTTTTATCATATTTTATTTCTGATATTCTGTTTAAGACATTTATATCTATATTAGACATTTTAATTACAAACTTTTGATACAATGTATCTGGTATTAAATTTATAAGTATTGGGCATTTTAGTTGTTCATTAACTGTTTTACCATCTATTAACACAGTTTCTTTCATAGCATCATTATAAAATAGTGGTCTATTTTCCTCAACTTCTATATAAACAATAGTAAACCATTTTTTATAAACTTTCGCACTTTTTATATAAATATTTGATTCAAGTCTATTCTTTAATACAAATGATAAATTTAAAAATGTATTAGGATAGTCTGAAATTTTTGCTATATCAATTATTTCTCTTTCTTCTAAAATATTATTACCAGATATATAAATATTTGTTATTTTTAACCTTAAAAATGATATAAACGCATATATGACAATTAAAAATATAATTATAAAAATAAATAATGTTTTATATTTGATTTTAAACTTTTTCTTTTGTTTTATATTATTTTGTTTTATATTATTAGCGTTTTTTTTACTTTTAACACTTTTATTTATTTTAATATTTTTATTATTATATGTGTTTTTAGTATTATACTTTTGACTCCTTGTCATATTAGCCATTTTTTATTCTCCCTTTATTCTACATATTCTTGTTCGACATATAATTCTATATCATATTTTTCCCTTACATTTTGTTTTACTGTCTCTATTAATTCCTTTATATCTTTTCCAGTTGCATTACCTGTATTTACTATAAAATTAGCATGTTTTTCACTTACTTTAGCATCCCCTATACTTTTGCCTTTATAACCTATATCTTCTATTAATTTTCCAGCAAAATTATTAACTGGATTTCTAAATACTGATCCAGCACTTGGATATTCTAAAGGTTGAGTAATACTTCTTCTAATTCTTCTTTCCTCTATCAAATCCATTATTTCTTTTTTATCACCTTTTTTTAATATAAAAGTTGCCTCTAAACATATATATCCGGGATTATGTTGTAAAAAAGAATCCCTATAATGGAAATTTAAGTTTCTATTGTAAAGAGTCTTTACTTTTAAATCCGGTGTTAAAACTTTTATTTCACTTACAATATATCCCATATCGCTATTATAAGCACCTGCATTCATATATACTGCTCCACCAACTGTACCAGGAATTCCTGTTGCAAATTCTATTCCAGTAAATCCGAGTTTAGATAATTTAAGTGCAAGTTTAATTAAACTATACCCTGCACCTACTATTATTTTATTTCCATTTATTTTCAAATGATTTACTTCTTCTAATTTTATAAGTATTCCATCATAATATTTATTAACAAATATTAAGTTAGAACCATTTCCAATTATTTTATGTTTAATATTATTTTCTCTTGCATATTTCAATATATTTAACAATTCATCTATAGTTTTAGGAAATACCATATACATAGCAGTTGATGAAATTTTGTATGTAGTATATTTTCTTAAATCTACATTTTCAAGTATTCTCCCACACTTTATATTTTTTATATTTTCCTTATTCATATTTACTTCCCATCTATTATAGTTTTAATTGTTTCATAAACCTTCGTCGCACTCTCTGGTACATATAACTTTTCTAGATTTTGTGACATTATCATTAACTTTTCATTATTATTAAGCAGTTCATCTATTGTATTTGAAAGTAATGTCCCATTCAAATTTTTTTCTTCTATCAATATTGCAGCATCATTCTCTACTAAGTCCAAAGCATTTTTATATTGATGATTATCAGGAACATATGGACTAGGTATTAATATTGAAGGTATCTTAAGCGCGATTATTTCACTAAGAGTCGAAGCCCCTGCACGCGATACGATTAAATCTGTATTTTTCATAATCCTAGTAATATTTTCAATGTAAGGAACAACATGAACGTTAGATGGAAATTGTTGTTTAGATATTTCATCATATAAAGTAGGACCTGTTACAAATAAAATCTCGTAATTTTTGTTTTTTGATAAATTGATTGTTTTTATTAATATTTCATTAACCTTTGTAGACCCTAATGAACCCATTACAAATAACACTAGTTTTCTATCTTTTGATAACCCAAAATCTTTTTTGTTTTGAGCATCTTTATTTAATGCTTCTTCACTACAGGGATTACCTGTAAATACACATTTATATTCTGGAAAATATTTTATTGATGACTTTAGTGATATACCAATTTTATCTACATATTTACTTAAAAACAAATTACATTTCCCGGGAACACTGTTTTGTTCATGTATAAATGTTTTAAATCCTAGTTTTTTAGCGGCATAAATAACAGGACCTGTTACATAGCCACCTACTCCTATAACTACATCTGGATTAAATTCTTTTATTAATTTTTTACATTTTTTATAACTATTTATTATATACTTAATTGTTTTAAAGTTTTTAAATATTTTTTTTCTATTAAAACCATATATTTCTATAGTTTCAAATGGAATATTATACTTTGGTATTATATCTTTTTCCATTCTATTATGTGTGCCTATATATAAAAATTCACTATCTGGTTCATAATATTTTATTTTATTTATAATTGAAAGCGCGGGATAAATATGTCCGCCTGTCCCTCCTGCACTTATAACTACTCTCAATTGCTATCACCTTCTTATTCATTATATCATAATAATATTCAAATTAAAATAAAATTAGAACTGTATAATTGATTTTAAAAGTTTAGTAATATATAATTATTTTAGGTGAATAATAATGCATTCAATAAAGTCAAATGTAGAAAATGAATACACTATAAAAAAATCTAAGTTTATTTGTAAACTTTATAGAATAAATAATCTTAACAATATTGATATTATACTTAAAAGCATTAAAATGGAATATAAAGATTCAACTCATATTTGTTATGCATATATATTAGATAACATTAAAAGATTTAATGATGATAATGAACCAAGTGGTACTGCTGGTATACCGATATTAAACGTTTTAGAGAAAAATGAATTAAATTATATTTTATGTATTGTTATAAGATATTTCGGGGGTATTAAATTAGGCTCTGGTGGATTAATAAGAGCATATTCTACTTCAGTAAGTAATACATTAAAATTAGCAAATGTAATAGAACTAGTAAATGGCAAAGTAATTGAAATTACATTTTCATATGAAAATATTAAAAAAATAGATAAAATTTTATCTAATTTTAATATATTAAATAAAGAGTTTAATGATGATATAAAATATGTATTTGAAATAAGTAATAAAGATTTTACTGAATTAAATTTAGATAACTTATGTATCAATATTAAAATTATAAAGACCGATTTAATAGTTAAAAATTAAATCGGTTTAATTTAAATAATTTAAATTAGATGATCTATTATCTATAATTAAAAAATCATTATTTGTATAAACTTCTAGGTATTTTCCATCATTTGTAGTTATATACCCTATTGTATTAAGATTATCACCGTTATTACTAATTATATCTTGACTTTTTATACCAGATGATAAATATGACCTTATAAATTTTTCCATTACTCTTTTGCCTGTCTCATTTTTCGGTATTCTAATTCTACTAAAACTTATTTTATTCTTTTCCTGTACCATTCCTATAGAAATAAAATTTTCGTCTGTTTTCCCGTCGCAGTTATCACCTATAGCTGCATACCATTTATCAAATTGTGGAGCATTTTTATATCTTTCAATAAGCTCTAAAATCAAATTTTCAAAAAAATTATAATCCTTTTCTTGTAAAAGAGTTATTGAAGCATATTGATTCCTTTCATTAAACATAAATTACACCTCTTTTATTCTACTTATATAATAATAACATATTTTTATATTTTTAAAAAGAGTTTTATGTTTTTTTATTTAAAAATTATCTGATAAATTAACTTGATTCTTATACACATTTATCCATGATAGTTTTTTTACTGGAGTTTCCTTCGTATAATCAAACTCTATCCCCCAATTATTTACTAAGGTTTGTGTAATTTCATTAGATATATCTATTTGTTTTTGACCATACTTTTCTAAAATATTTAGTGTATCTTTCATATGTTCTAATCTTTGCCTATCAAAAAATTTTTTCCTTTCACTAACACCCGTGTATACTGGTAATCGTATTTGATTTCCATAGTAATATTTATATGATTTTTTCTTTTCTTTTTGAATAATTTCATCTAATTTTTCTATATTGTTCTCTAATAATTCTATTTGCGTAGCTAATGGCATATTAATTTCATATAGGTCTATAATCATCTTAGTCGAAGCAACTTCATGATTATTAATTTGATTATTTATATATAAATAATTACTACGTGTATATATTTTTCTCATTGAAAAATCAAAATCAAATACATCAAAGCATAGTAAACTATCTTTATATGTTATAGAAAATCTGTCATTTAAAAATATTGGTTGTAATTTTTCTTTATCTAAACTTTGAATTTCTTTAATAACTTTTATAGTATGGTTACATATATTGTATTTAGCTATTTCTATAAATAATTCTAAATCTCTAAGCATGCTTTCTCCTAATTGAGCATCTGAAAATACGGATTTTTCTAATTTTACTAATGATTCTAAAAATTCTATTGTATGCCTATCAAAGTATCCTACTAAACGACATATTTTCCCTAATAAATCATATTTTTCCTTAAGGGTTAAGTAATTTTCTTCTTTCATATGATCACCAGTTTCTATGTAATTATATGATTTTATCTTTATTATTATATACTTTAAACATATGCGTGCTTATTTAAACAATTTTTAAAAGTAGTTTTACTAATATAAGTATAACATAAAAATTTATAAATTCAAAATTTTAGTACCTAAATAGTACCTTATAAAATAAAGAACTAAATTAACTTTAAATTTATTTCAATAAAAATGTTTATTTAAAATTACTTAGATTTCACCTTCTGGAACACAATATAGTACACCATAAAATTACAAAAATAAAAACCCTTATTTAGGGTTTATTACTAAATGGTGTCCCAGAAGGGATTTGAACCCCTGACCGCTGCCTTAGAAGGGCATTGCTCTATCCAGCTGAGCTACTGAGACATGTTCTAGTAATCTAGAACATGTTTAATTATACTATATTTTTTATATTTATTCAATAGTTTTTAATACAGTTTTAAAAATTTGCTCATCATCAACATTTATTACAACACCACTTACATCATAATTATCACATACAGATAAACTTATTGTATATATAACTTCCTCTAATATGTTTTTTTCATCAGCATCATTAAATATATAATTATTAAATGTAAGATACATCATATCTTCATCCTGTTCGGAAGATATTAATTCTACATTATTATTTAAAAAACTCATTAAATTAGTATTATAAATTGGATTCCCACTTAACTCATCAATTACTATTCTTATCTTTTCTCTATCATCATTTAAATACTTAGTAACTGGGACATAATAATAATTATCATTATTTCTATTTATATAATATACTGTAACTTTATTAATGTCTTGTAAACTTGTTAAATCATATTCCTTATTTATTCCATAACTTCTATCTAAAGTACTTGGCAAAATTATATTAGTTTGTGGTAACTTTGTTAATATATTTCCATCAACATAAATTATTACTTTATTTACACCATTTATAGAAGTTAAAGTATAAACAATCGCTTCAATTATTTTTTCTTCATTTTCTTTACTAGTTTTTAATAATTCATTAGAAAAATCAACTTTTATTAATTTATTATCACTATCATACGTTAAACTTAATATTTGTGTTGAACTAGGAATTAATGAACGAAAACCATTGGGTATTTTATCTTCATTTGCACCACCACTAATTAGTACCTCAAGCATTTCTTTTGAAAGGGTTTCAATATCTTTAGAACCTGTTACAACCTCAGTCTTAGCAAGCATATTATAACTATCTAGCAAAAATACACTAGATGTAACTACATTGTTATTAACATATTCTAACTCTTGTGGTATTTCATCCTGTACTTTTTTTTCACTTGGAATTAAATATATCAAAAATAAAGCAAAAAGGCCTAAAAAAGATACAGCAAATTTCCTTATTGATATTTTTTTTAACATAATTCACCTCTATCTAAATATATGAAAAAAGCATATAATAATATGCTTTTTATAATGAAATTTCGCCAATTTTTAAAAGTTCAACTATTGCCCCAGCTCTTCCTTTTACTCCAAGTTTTTGCATAGCATTTGAAATATGATTTCTTACTGTTTTTTCACTTATTTTTAAACATTCAGCAATTTCAGTTGTTGTTTTTCCTAAAACAAGTAACTCAAAAACTTCTTTTTCTCTTTTGGTTAAAATGCTTTTTGACATTATTTCCCTCACTTCCTAGTTGGGTGGTTTATATTTACTCATATTATTTTATGTAATCCGTTAACTTTAGTGAGGGAAATATTAACTATAATATAAATAAAAAAATCTTTGTATTTTACAAAAATTTTTCAAATTATTTTATTGTTGAAATTTAACAGATACATACATTTCATTCTCATAATTACTTTGCACTGTTCTCATTATATTATTAGCCAAAGAGGAATCATGTTCTGCTCCTGCTATAACCACTCTTACTTGGTTTCCATTTACTTTTACAAATGATTTAAGATTATATGTAGTTTGTATTTGATTTTCTATTTGTTGTTCCTCTCCTTTATTTAAATTAAGTTGTTTTATTTTTTCATAAGCAGTATTTTTTTCTTCGACACTTGCATCCTTGCTAGTTAATACCGTTTGAAGCGCGCCTATCTCATTCATCATTTGTTCATCACTTTCTACTCTAAGACTTGTTAATATAGTACTTTCTTCTACCTTTACTGTTGGATTTGCTTCATTTTTATTATTTGTATTTGTATAATTGCTATTGGCACTTAAAAGTAATTCACTTGGCATAGTTACATAATATACGCTTAAAACTAGTATCAAACAAAATAAAGTTAAAAACCATATACTTCTTTTATTAATCATAATATTCCTCCAATACTTTTCTATTAAATAATATTTAATTTTTAAAAATATATTACAAAAAACTATTAACGTTTTGTTGTTAATAGTTTTAATTTTTTATAGCCTTAATCATTTTTTTCCATAAATCCTTAGAAGAATAGTTAAGTATTCCTACCTTATATACTTTAAGTCCATATTTAATTAATATAAGTATAAATACAATTGTTATTAATATTGATATAACCATTTCAAATACACTAAATTGTCCTAAAACTAAAAGAGAAGGCGCTAAAACGGAAGAAATTAATGGGAAAAATGCTAAAACCTTAATAAATACAGCTCCTTCAAATATTTGAGACATTATACCTAAATAATATCCTATTAAAGATATTACAATGATAGGAGTTTGTAATTGTTGAAAGTCCTCTGTGTTAGTTGTCATTGAAGCAAGTATACCTGCAAGAAGTGAGTAAGCAAGGAATGTAGTTAGAATAAGCACTAATGCGAGTGGGATAATATATATAAGTTTAGAGCCTATATCTGATGTCATTAAACTTTCAAACATTATTGTAACTTCACTTCCAAGACCACCTGTTATATCAGATACGCCTATTTTATTTCTTATAAAAATTCCTAAAACTAAATATAAAATTAATAGTATACCTTGGATTATTACAAAAAGGTTTCCTGCTATTACCTTAGAGAAAAAATGAGTTTTTGGAGAAACATTTGAAATTATTATTTCCATTCCTCTAGTTGTTTTTTCATCATTTACTTCTGCGCCTATCATTTGTACTAAAAATAATGTAAGCATAAATATAGGCAATACTACAACCGGAAATATAGTTGTAAACATCATGTTCATATTTTCATCTTCAGTTGTTTTTTCATCATCAAGCCATTGTCTTTCTATTTCTATTGTTTTATAAATATTATTAAGTTCCTCTTGTGATATAGAAGATGACATAATCGCAAGAGTTACCTTTGTATTATTAATCGCACTTGTAATTACTTGTGTATCAACTAAATCTATATATTCTTTAGTAATCATAGTTACATCTATTGTATTTATTTCAGATGGATTTATAATTAAAATTATGTTGTTTTCTTCCTCTTTTTGTTCATTTATTATTTGTTTTAATTCATCTATAGATTTATCAGCAGAAACAACATTATAAGATATAGAACCCAAGGTTTCTTGTGTAGAATCAAATTGATTTTTTAAAATTTCATAAGAAGAAGCATTATCTACAACATATATTGTAGGCACTTTGTTAAAATCTCCTCCAAAGAAATTTATAATACTATCTATATTTATAAGTGCAACTATTACTAAGGCAAGCAATAAATTTGCTATTAAAAACCATTTAGTTTTAATTTTTCTTTTTAAACTAACACCTGTTAGATATCCTAATTTACTTCTCATATGCTTCACCTACTTTTGCAACAAATATTTCATTTAATGATGGTTCTTCTACTACAAATTTAGTTATATCCTTATTTTTAATTTTTTTAAATACACTAGGTACTATACCCTCATCTTCTATTTTTACTTCTAATTCATCGGAATGTTCAATTACATCTATTACCCCTTTTACAGTTAACAACTCTTCCTTTGTTATATCTCCTTTTATAAATATATTTTTCTTTCTATATTTTTCTTTTATATCTTTTATATTACCTGATAAAACATTTTTCCCTTGTAATAAAATTGCAATTTTTTTACAAAAAAGTTCTACATGTTCCATTCTGTGAGAAGAAAAAATTATAATACTTCCTTTTTTAGACATTTCTATTATCTCATTTTTAAATAGTTCTACATTAAATGGATCAAGTCCTGAAAATGGCTCATCAAGTATTAAAAGTTTTGGATCATTAAGTATTGCTGTTATAAATTGAATTTTTTGTTGATTACCTTTTGATAATTCTTTTATTTTTCTATTTTCATATTGTGATACACCAAATTTTTCAAGTAAATATTTCATTTTTTCTATTATAGAGTTATCATCCATACCCTTTAATGCACCATAAAATAAGCATTGTTCTTTTACAGTTAATTTTGTCAGTAAACTTCTTTCTTCTGTTAAAAAACCAATTTTATCTGTTTGTGAATAATCTATTGGTTTTCCATCTAAAGTTATTTTACCTTTTGTTGGTTCAAGTAAATTAATAATCATTCTAAATGTAGTTGTTTTTCCAGCTCCATTTACGCCTAATAAACCGAATATTTCTCCATCATTTACTTCAAAAGATAAATTATCTACAGCTAAAAAATTTCCATAATATTTTGTTACATTCTCCAGTTTTAACATTTTATTTACCTCCTACTAAATCCAATGTGGCGCCTGCTGTATAGTTATTGTTTGTTCCAGACAAAACATATCATATGCTTCATTAAGTGAATCGAAATCTACATTTCTACCATCCTCAAAAAATTCTACAACAAAATTTTTAAAACCTGTTCTTTCTTCGGAAAATAATTCATCTATAATTTCTTTTATTTTTAATAAATTTTCTTCACTTACCATAGGATTACTTATAAAATCAGAAAAATAATTTTGTATTTCTTTTAATAATAAATAACTATTTCTGTTATCTACCTCTACTTTTATTTGTGTTGTCATAATTACCTCCTAAAATAAATTTATTATATCGTTATATGTAATAAACACCATTAATACCATAAGTAATATAAGGCCAATTGAGTGTATCCAATTTTCTATTTTTGGATTAACTGGACTTCCTTTTATTTTTTCAATTATCAAAAATAAGATTCTACCTCCATCAAATGCAGGTAATGGTAAAAGGTTTATAAAGCCCACATTCGCGCTTATTATGGCCATTAAATATATAAGATTTATTAAACCCGCTTTAGCAGTTTCTCCTACCATTGTAAAGATACCAACAGGTCCTGAAAGACTAGATACACTCAAAGACCCTGTAATTAAATACCATATTACTAAACACATATATTTAATTAATTCTAATGTTTTTAAAAATGCATATTTAATAGATTTTAAAAATCCCTTTTCTGTAAAAGAAGCGAGTTTAAATCCATATTTATATTCTGTTTTTCCATTATTTTCTTCTTTATCAGCTTGAAACTTTACCTCTTTTATATTTCCATCTGAATCTCTATATTTTATATTAACTTTCTCTTTAGTAGAAGTAATAAGTTCTAATGTTAACATATCTTGTGAATTTGAATCTTCTTTATTTACTGATATTATTTCATAATTTTGTCTTAATCCAGCATCATATGCAGATGAGTTTTCGTCTATAGAATAAATATAAGTTTTTGTTGGCACCCCATCAATTATACCTACTATAAATAATAAAACTAATGTCAAAATAAAATTAAAAAATATCCCTGCTATCATTATTGAAAATCTTTGAAACCAGGTTTTTGATTGCATTCTTTTATCTTTAGGAATTTTTTCATCAAGTTCTATTTCTTCACCAGCCATTTGTACAAATCCACCAATTGGAAATAATCTTATAGAATAAGTAATTTTATCTTTTTTTCCAATCCATTTAAATATTTGAGGTCCCATGCCTATTGAAAACTCGTATATATATACACCAGATTTTTTGGCAAACAAATAATGCCCAAATTCGTGAAAAAAAACTATACCACCTAAAATCAAAATAAAATAAATTATTGTCATTTAATCGCCTCTTCTAAATTATTGAGATAAAAAACATAAACCCTAAAACAATAAATATAATACTATCTAATCTGTCTAAAATACCACCGTGACCTGGTATTAGATTTGAAAAATCCTTCACATTAAAATATCTTTTAATTGCTGAAAAACATAAATCACCAAACTGACCTAAAATTGATAGAAATAAAGATACTATAGTTATTATATAAATTTCAACCTCATTATCTATAAAATTGTGATAAAAAAGCACTGATACAAATACTCCCATTAATGTTCCACCTATCATACCTTCTATTGTTTTTTTAGGAGAAATTTGTTCTATCATTTTATGTTTTCCAATTAAAAATCCAGTAATATAAGCATATGTATCGGTTATTATTGCGATTAAAAGTAAATAAACTAGTAATAATATGTTTTGAACTCTAACTGTTGCTAATAAAGAAAATGATATTCCCAAAAATATTATTCCGCTTATCATATAAAACGCATCATTTATACTATAAATTTTCTGATCATGATATAAAACTACCGGGGTTAAATACATTATAAAAATACCGCAGAAAAGTCTATAATCTATAGAAAATTCTAATATTTCTTTTCCTGAATTTAAAAGTATTATTAAACTTATTAATATATATGAGATAAATTTTATAAAATTAGGTAATTCTTTTTTAGTTTGTTTAACTTTTATAAATTCATATAATGAACATATAGATAAAACAAGGCATAAAAAATTGAAAATTTGTCCACCTACTAAAAGCACTGGAATAAATATTAATAACATTATAATAGCGCTTATTACTCTTGATCTCATATTCTTACCTCACTACTACAATTATAGTATAAATGTATTATTTTTACAAGAAAAAGAATTAATATTATATTGAATCAATATTAATTCTTACTTTTTTACTATTTTTAGCATAAGAAACTGCTTGTACTATTGTTCTAATTGATTTAGCAGTTGCTCCATTTTTGCCAATAACAACTCCCATATCATCTTCATTTACCAATACCTCTACAGTTATAAAATCTTCATCCATATCAAATTGTTTAACAGAAACACTATCTGGATTTTTCACCAAGTTTTTTATTAACATTTCAGTTAATTCTGCAAAATTCATTATTTACTCGTACTTTTAGCGTTATGTCTTTTTGCAAGTATACCTTGTTTTTTTAGAAGATTTCTTACAGTATCAGTTGGTTGAGCACCATTATCTAACCATTTATTAACTAATTCTTCATCAATTTTTACTAGAGCTGGTTCTGTTATTGGATTATAGGTTCCAACAACTTCTATAAATTTACCATCTCTTGGGCTTTTACTATCAGCTGCTACTATACGATAAAATGGTCTCTTTTTTGCTCCCATTCTTTTTAATCTTAATTTAACTGCCATTTATATTCCCTCCGTTTTCTTAAATAATAATATCATATTAACAAAAATGTGTCAACATATTTTTGTTGACACTTAATTATATGTAATCTTCATTAACTTTATCAATTTCTTCTTCCATTTCTTTTGTTAATTCTTGATCTAAATCTTCCCATGGTTCTTCATCTTCTTCTATTGATATTTTAACCTTTGTTTCACCTACTATTTCTACCCCTAATTCCTTTTCTATATCAAAGGTAATTCCTGTATCAGTTATTTCCACTTTAGATACTGTTGGTTGTTTTAAAACTCTAACCATAATATCTGTATCATCTGTTATATCACTAGTTTCTTTCATTTTCACATTAAATAAATCACTATAATCAATTTGTTTTTTTACTACGTTAGTTTTACTGTCATTATCAAATGAATACCATATATTAACATCATAACTTCCTTCTACTCCTATGTTTTCTCCCGCTTTATATCCTTTGAATTTATGATTTATTACCCAACAACCCAATACTGTAGTTGGTTTATTTTCTACATCAATTGAATAATTGTTTTTAAAGTATTTTTTACCTTTTCCAACAACCGCTTTTGTAACAATTTCCTTAAAAGCTGCCATTACTATTCACCTCTTCAATAGTAATTTATGCAATAAACCTAAAAAGTGTACAAAAATATATAATTTAGTTTTATAAATCAATTTGAAACTAATTCTTTTTCATCTTTATGAAATTTTCCATTTTCATAATATTCTATATCACCATTTTCTCTTAGTACGTAAAATTTATTATCATTTTCTTTCTTTTTCTTAATAATTTTAGTTGGACTACAAACAGCTATAGAATTATCAGGCATATCTTCATATACAACTGCATTTGCACCAATTCTACAGTTATCTCCTACTCTAACATTACCAATTATTTTTGCACCTGCACCAATATAACAATTATCTCCAATTATAGGATTTCCTACTCGTTTACTTCCCTTTGTTCTAACCGCGCCTATTGTTACTTGTTGAAATATAACGGCATTTTTACCTATTTTGGTTCTATCGGAAATAAATACTCCTAATACTCCATGCGGAAAATAAGGTGTATTATCAAACTGAGCATTAATTCCTATATAACTACCTTTTTTATCTAAATAATAAGAATATACACTCGCACATATTCCACTTTGTTTTTTCCTATTTACTAAATATTTTTTTAAATTCCAAATATTTTTAAATCTAATAAAAACAAATAAACTAGCTATTTCTTTAATCCAATTTTTTAATATATTCAAAATAAATCACCTCTACTAAAATACATAAAATTCTTCTTTTCTTCTCCTAGCATTGTTCCATTGCCATGACCCGGATAAATAATTATATCATCATTATATTGTAATATTTTGTTTAAACTTTTTTTCATTTCAATTAAATTTCCACCTTCTAAATCAACTCTTCCAATAGAACCTTTAAATATAAAATCACCTGTAAACATTACATTTTCATTTTTAAAATATATTGTTATTGAATCTTCTTTATGTCCAGGTGTGTGTATTACTTCAAAATTAAATTGTCCAATATTATAAGTCCCATTTTTATATTTATAATCTATTATTTCTGTATTAAAATAACTTAATGCTCCTATATGATCAAAATGATAATGTGTAATTATTATTCCTATTACTTGTCTATTTCCAATTACATTTTTTATTTTATCATATTCGTCTCCTGGATCTATAACCATACAATTATCCCCATATGAAATAATATAACAATTAGTTTGTAAAGCTCCAACTACTATTTTTTCTATATTCATGATTTTACCTTTCTAAACATCTAAAATATAATATCAGTATATAATATAATAAATAATAATAAATTAAATATTAACCCAATAATAAATATAATTAAACTTTTATCCTTATGATTTATAAGTATATTTTTATAATTATTTTTATTATATTTTATCTTTTTTATTTTAATATTGTCTAACTTTAAACATATTGTATTTGAAAAAATAGTATATAAAAATCTTTTAAATAAAAACATTAAAGATATTAAAAATTGTCCTAATTCATATAAGTATAATGTAAAAAATTGTTTTGTTAGACTACATATAAAATATGAAATAAAAATATCTAATGCACTAATTATAATTCCAAAAATAAAATGATTTCTATAATAAAAATATAATGGTCCAAATAAAAATATTAAAAATTTATTTTTATTTCTTTGCATCCTATCAAACGAATTATTATAAAGTTTTTGATCTTCAAATTTATCTATTTTTGAAACTTTACCAACATAATTGCCATTAAGCATATAACCACATTTAATACAACAATTATTTATAATTTTTGAATTGCATTTTGGACATAACATATTTCATACCCTCTTATATTTAATAATAACATCTTTAAATTTATAAGTAAATAGTTGTTGAAATTTATTTAATTTTATGATAACATGTATATAGATGAGAGAAATCTCATAAAATAAAAAAGGATACATTTGAAGTTAGAATCAGATGTAATCCCAGTAATGAGAAACACCTGAAATCAACATTAGTTGAAATCAGATGTTTTTATTATCTAAAAAGCAAAATAATTACTATAAAGAATAATAGTATTATTATAATAAATTGAGAATATTCTCTTTTTGTCATAATAAACCACCACCTTTCTTTTACAAGAAAGGGAAAACACCTAACTTTTTCAAATATATCCACATTCATTATATAAGAACATATGTATGTGTATCAATATACCATATTAATTATTTATAAATTTAATTAATTCATCTGTTATATCACTTTTAAAATTAACTATAATTCTTTTATTTATATTTAAATCAAACTTATTAAATTCGAATTTACTACCATATATATACATTAAATTATCACGTTCTAATATTGGATATTTTTCATTGAACTTATCTAATAAATAAGTTGATGTCATATTATATTTTTGATTTAAATTAAATTTAGATACCATTGCCTCTTTCCTCGATGCAATTATAACTTCTATATTAGGTTCACAATTATATCTGTTAATATAATTATTATAAATACTATTTATCATTTCACCAGTAACTTCATATGAAAGAGTTACTTTTTTTACTCCAACTCTATGTAAAAATGCAACAGAATAAGAATTAGTAACATTTAATGAAAAATCAGTTTCTATATTTTTATATTTACATAAACTACCAATATCACCAACTAAAATATTAGAATCCAAATTTATATATTTATTTATAATTCTAGGCATTTTAAATATTACCCTACTATCATTTATATCTTTATTAAAATTTATATAAATCTTATCAAATTTATATTCTTTTAAATAATTATATATTTCTTCATTAAATACCTCTAAATTAAATTCATGTTTTTGTTTTAAATAAGGTACTTTTATTTCATATTTTCTTTTTAAATAATTAGTTTTATACATACGTTTATTATTTAACATTTCCACTAACTGTCTTCTTAAAAAATTTAAATCTTTTATATTTACAAAAATATTATTATCACTTTTTATTTTAAAATCATTCATTTCATAAACAGTATCGCCAAGTTTCGATAATTGTTCTTTTATTTTTTCATTAGTTACGGGTGAATTTATAGCCTTATTTATAATAGGTCCTAAAATACTTACTGAATTTATCCCATCACTATATTCTATCCTTATATTTTTATTTATTATTGCTTCAACATTACAACTTATTAATATTTTCTTTTTAATAGATATTTCTTTATTTATCCTTTGTAACTGATTATAATCAGTTGTTTTAACAACAACACTATTTTTTTTAATGAAATCATTTACTTTAATATCAATTAAATCATTTTTATATGCTTTGTTTATTCTCTTTTTATTTTTAAACATACTTGTAACTATAAAACCGATATCTTTACAATCTAATATCCTAATTCCGTCATTAATACTAAGATTATCACTTAACTTTATAGTAATTAAATTATCCTTATACCCTACTACTTTACCAATTTCGATTCCTTGATGATTTGGTCTTTTATCATTTACAATATTTTTAATACTTTCATTAAATATAAAACCCTTAGTAAACTCCCTATTAAATATTTTTTTCATTTCTTTAATATCGTCATTTGTTACATTTAAATTTCCATTTTTTATATATGAATCAATTGCTTTTTTGTATAAAGATACTATTAAATATACATATTCTGGTCTTTTCATTCTACCTTCTATTTTTAAACTATCAACACCTATATCAATAAATTTATCAATATAATTCAATGTATTTAAATCTTTCATACTTAATGGATAAAAATTATTTATACTTTTTTCATTTGAAATAAGTTTATAAGGTAATCTACAACTACCAGCACATTCTCCTCTATTACCACTTCTTTTCCCTATTAAGTAACTCATAAGGCATTGCCCGGAATAACTTACACAAAGCGCTCCATGGGCAAAAATTTCTATTTCAATATTTGTATTTTCTTTAATTTTTTTAACTTCTTCTATATCTACTTCCCTTGATAAAACTACTCTTTTTACCCCTAGTTGTTGTAAAAATAAAACGCCCTCTAATGTATGGATATTCATTTGAGTTGATGCATGAATTTCTAAATTAGGATATGTTTTTCTTATTAAATCAAGCATTCCTATATCTTGAATTATTATTGCATCAACACTATTTTTATGCAAAAAATCAATATATTCTAAAAAATCATTGACTTCATGTTCAAATATTAAAGTATTAACGGTCACATATACTTTTACACCATATAAATGACTGATATTTATAGCATCTATTAACTCCGAATTTGTAAAATTATTAGCAAATGCTCTCGCACCATATTTCTTTCCACTTAAATAAATCGCATCACATCCCGCACTTATTGCAGCGTTTAAACATTCCATAGACCCAACCGGCGCTAGTAATTCTGGTTTTTTCATAAGATATCACCAAACATATTATATAATATACAAAAAAAAATTTAAACATATTAGTTTAAATTTTTGTCACTTGGACAATTTTCATTATAATTATATGTATATTGATTATAATTTTCATTAAATTCTATTACTACACAACCATTCATAACTGAATCATCAATCGGACTTATCAAATCCTTTTCTTCTAATAAGCCTTCACTTTTTAAGGTATCTAAAGATAAATAATAAGGCTCATTTTCTGAAAATAAATTTGAATTTGAAACTCCCCAATTTCTAGAAATTTTTTCTATTTGACTAACCTGCTCTTTATATAAAGATTCTTCAGATCTTTTTATACTATCTGATATTTTTGGAACAGTAATTAATAAAATTATTCCTAATACTATTATTACCGCCATCATTTCTATAAGAGTAAATGCTTTCATTACACTTCACCATTCCTAGAATAATTATATCATGTAAGTAATAAATATTCAAATAATAGTTCTAAAAGTATATTATTTTTTATCGATAATAACTATTGAATTATTATCAAAACTCATATTTTTTAAAATAGTTTTAGCTTCTTTAATATTCAAAGACCTTATTATATCACAAATATCATATATTACTTTGTCATATGATATTATATTTTGCATTACTCTTTCATTAATATTGAAAACATTATCGCTTCCAAATAAATACGAACTTATAATATTTTTTTTACTTCTTTCTAATTCTTCTTCTGTTATTTCTAATTTCTTAGTTTCATTCATAACTAAGTTTATAGCTTTTTCCAAATATTGAGTTTCTAAAAATATTGTATAAAGAATATGAGTGTCTGATTTCATTGTAGATATTTCTAAATCTGTATTAGTTACTTCCATCTTCTTTAAACTTTCATTGAATAATGACACACTACCAAAATTAACATCAAATATTATAGATAAATAAAATAATTTTTTTATTTTTGAGATATTTCCAAGACTTTCTAAATCAAATTTAAAATTTATTGTCATTTTTGGAATAGAAACATTCATTTTTATAATTTCTTTTTCCTTATAAACTTTATCTTCTTCCGAATAAGATTTTACCTTAATTTCAGATGATTTTTCGAAAGTTTTTTCATCCTGATTTTTCTCTATAACTTTTATAATATCATCAGGATTTACATTACCTGTAATAACCATAAACATATTACTTGGATTATAAAATGTATTATAACACTTATACAATATTTCTTTAGTAATACTATTTATACTTTCAACTGTGCCTATTACAGATTCTCTAATAGGATGTTTTGTAAATGAATTATATAATGTTTTCTCGTATAAAACACTATATGGATCATCTTCATACATTTTTATTTCTTGCTCTATAATGCCCTTTTCCTTTTCAACATTTTTATCAGTAAAATAAGGAGATTGGACATAATTAAGTAAATAATTTATATTTTCTTCTACAAAATCAGATCCTGAAAAAAGATATGTTGTTTTATAAGCAGATGTATTTGCATTTGCATCTGCTCCTCTTTCTGAAAAAAATGTAAATGGATCTACTCCATCTTCTTGCTCAAACATTTTATGTTCAAGGAAATGAGCAACTCCATTTGGTACTTGTATCATTTTTTTCTCTCCTATTGGAATAAACTCATTTTGAACAGAACCATACTTTGTAGAAAAAGTAGCATACACTGTTTTTACATTTTCTTTAGGTATAATATATACTTCTAATCCATTAGAAAGTTTTTTAGAGTAAACTGTTAAATCTAGATTTTCTATTTCTTTTTTATTCATCAGTATCACCTTCCAATAAATATACTGTATCAATATGTATTTTTTTAACTATATCTACTACCATACTTTTATTTACTTTTTTAATATTTTTAATTCTTTCTTCTACTAAATCAAAATCTAAATATTCATGTGATTCATAAGAATTTATAATTGAATTTTGAGAATCTGTTATACTTTCATATGCACTTATATATGTAGTTATAGCTGCCTCAATATCTTCTTCCTTAAAATCTCCTTTTTCCATCTTTTTAACTTGTTTTTTTATAAGATTTAAACATTTTTTAAAAGCCTCTTTATTTATACCTGCTCTAATTTTCATTATATTATTAACCGGACTATATGAAGCATTTATAGAGTAACATAATGAATTTTTTTCCCTAACTTCTTTAAATAATTTAGAATTAGGTCCTCCACCTAATAAAAACTCATATACTCGCATTACATACTTTTTTTCAAAATCATTAAGTTTATCTAATTTAAAATTTATTATTAAATTACTTTGTTCAAAATGCATTTTTTCAATAACTATTTTAGTTCTTTTTCTGTAAGTTTTATGTTCAAGAAAATGTGTCCCTAATGGTTTCTTTATAGTTTTTATTTTAAATTTTTTACTAAATTCTTGTTTTATTTCATCTTCATTTATATCTCCAATTACAAATATATCTACACAATCACTTTTTAACATTGATTCATAATAATCATATAAAGATTTTTCATCAATGTGCTCTAAATCTTCAATATAACCTATCGCATTAAATGAATAACTGGCCTTCTTATCAGTTTCTTCATCTGCCCTTAAATTACTATAAAATCTTGGATTTTCTTTTTGAGATTCTAATTCTTGCTTCAATGATTCAAAAGCTAAATTAAATGGTTCTTTACAAAATTTATTATTTTCAATATCAGGCTCAAATAATAACTCGAATATAAAATCTAATGATTTTTTAACCTGATCCTTTTCTGTATATTTATCATTTAAAAATGTAGAAGATATTCTAAATATACTAAAATTTCCAGATATATATGTAGAAGTATTTACAGACAAACCGTATAAATCTTGAGTTTTAATTTCTAATAATCTATTACTTTTATAATTTTTATTAGATTGCAATAACACCTTAGATAATAAACTACTTTTTGTAAGATCGCTCTTCTTAACTTTTCTTTTAAAATTTATTCTCACTGTAACAGTTTTAAATTTATCGGTATTTATAAGATGTAGATTATAAGAACCTAAATCAATTTTTTTATATTTCATGTTTCACCTCTTTATTATTATGCTATTTTTTTATTATTTTATAATAGTATTGATGTATCAAGTGCGATTTTAATCATTTCATTTAAAGAATTTTGTCTTTCTTCACCTGTTATTTCTCTACTATCATATGGACTATCTACAACAGTTAACAAACAACTTGCTTTCTTATTTAATATTTTAGCAATAAAAAATAATCCATAAGCTTCCATCTCACTTGCAATTGAATTTAAATCACTTGGGTAATTTGACATATATTTTTCATTATCTACATAAACATTAAAAACATCACTAGTTATAATAGTTCCTACTTTTAATGGAATATTTACTTTATTTGCTGCTTCTATTATTTTTTCATTTAAACTAGTAGATGCCTGCATTACTTTATCTTTTGTACCATCAAAAAGTTCAGCAAATGTGCTTAAACTATATGAACTGGTTGCTAAAAGAACGTCTAGTATTTTTATATCTTCTCTATTCGATCCACAAGTTCCAATTCTAATTATATTTTCAACATCATAAAATTTATATAATTCATATGAATATATACCAATACTTGGAATTCCCATACCAGATCCCATTACAGTTATTTCATTACCATTATATGTTCCTGTATAAGCATACATATTCCTTAAAGTATTAACAATCCTTACATTTTCTAAAAATTTTTCTGCTATAAATTTAGCGCGTAATGGATCTCCTGGCATTATTACTGTTTTAGCTATTTCCCCTTTTTTCGCACTTATATGTGGTGTCATTTTATCATCCTCCTATTAATAGTATACCACAATAATACCATTAAAACCTTTTGATTTTTATATAAATTTGCATTTTTATAAAAATGTGCTATAATACATACTTAATTCGGAGGGGATAATATGACTTTTTATGTAAAAGATAATAATAAAATAAGTCTATATTCTATTGACATTGATATTTACAAATTATCAAGTTTAAAAAGAAAAATAGATTTATTAGATGATAAAGGCATACTTAGAAATAAAAAAAATATAAGTTATGTTGAATTTGATCCACATTTTTTATCTATATTATGTTATAAATTTATAGATGCTAAAAATAGTTTAGAAATTACTAAAATTATAAATGAATTAATTAAATATTTAGATGGAGAAATAAACGCTAATGAAATATGCTTATGTAAAGAATTAATAGAAATATTAAATATAACTAAAGTAGATAATGATGCAAATAAATTATTACAACATGATATTAAAGAAGAAGTATCATCTATAAATAATTTCTTTGATAAATTCGATAAAATTATAAGTAAAAAAGAAGAAAAAAGTATTCAAAACAGTATTTTCAACAGCATTCCTGAATACTCCAATTTATATTTAATAATGAATTAAAAAAAATAGGAATCCCTATTTTTTTTAATTTATTGAACCTGGCCATAATTTCTTTTTTTCTTTTTCTTTTACAAATCTACTTTTTGTAAGCTCATTTAAATTTTCATCATTTAATTTTTTCTGATACACATTATAAACTGGTATATCTTTAAATGTCTGAAAAGACCCTTTATCATACAAACTACCTTTTTTAATAATTTCAAAATCATATATCAATACTTCATTACTTGATTTATCATTATTAACTTTCATATAAACTTCATATAAATAAGGTTTTCCATACCCTTTTTTTAAAGCTTTTGGTTGTTTTATATACATATGAATTTTATCATAAAGTATAAGTTGTAAATTTTCTTCACTTTCATCGTAATAAGATGCATCCTGACAAGTTGAATGTACATTAAATTTTTCTGGTTCAGAAAAGTCTATTATTTCCTGAATAAATTTTGTATTTTGATATAATCTTGGTGTACCATTTTCTTCTATTAAGTATGATGAACAAACATAATTCCAAAAAGATGCCACTCCAGATGAATTAATAAATAATGTTTTTTTACCATTTAAAATTGGTATTATTGAAAACTGTTTACTATTTATAAAAATAGCATAGTAATCATTATATGAATTATCTTTAAGAAATAAATTAGTAAAATTTTTATCTTGCATATATTTAGAACATATTGAACGTTCTTTCTCACTTATATTTTGAAATAAAACTTCTTCGCCTGTTAATAATTCCATCTCACCAAAATTTTCATAGTAAATTGATTTAACCTGTGCTGTGTTAAAATTTTTAAAACTTTTTAATTTATCTTCATGTTTTTTTAATATTAATGGAAAAACATCAAACATCATAAAATCACCCTCTAAATAAGATAATAATATATAAATTAACTGTTGTCAATAATTATAAAAATAGTTATTTTAATAAAGGCTTTAAAAACTGACCAGTATAACTTTCACTTACCTTAGATACATCTTCAGGTGTACCAGTTGCAACAACAGTTCCACCCCCATCGCCACCTTCTGGTCCTAAATCTATTATGTAATCACTTACCTTTATAACATCTAAGTTATGTTCAATCACTACCACTGTATCACCATTATCAACGATACGATTTAATATGACAAGTAATTTTTTAATATCATGAGTATGTAATCCCGTTGTTGGTTCATCTAATATAAATAAACTTTTCCCTGTAGGTTTTTTTTGAAGTTCTTTAGCAAGCTTTACTCTTGCGGCCTCACCACCTGAAAGTGTTGGAGCAATTTGACCTAATTTTATATAAGTAAGACCTACATCCATTAGTACTTTAAGTTTATTTTTTACTTTTGGATGATTTTCAAAAAACTCATAAGCTTCTTCTACTCTCATTTCTAATATATCATATATATTTTTACCTTTATATTTTATGCTTAAAGTTTCACTATTAAACCTTGTACCATTACATACTTCACATGGAACGTAAACATCTGGTAAAAAATGCATTTCTATTTTTTTTACTCCATCCCCCCAACAAGCTTCACATCTACCACCTTTTACATTAAATGAAAATCTACTCTTATCATATCCTTTCATTTTAGCTTCTTTTGTTTGTGAGAAAACATCTCTTATATCATCAAATACACCTGTATACGTTGCTGGATTACTTCTAGGTGTACGACCTATTGGCGCTTGAGAAATATTTATAACTTTATCAATATATTCTAATCCTTTTACACTTTTATGTTCACCTGGTTTAGTTTTAGAACGATATAAATTATTGGAAACAATTTTATATAAAAGTTCATTTACTAAGGTACTTTTACCGCTTCCACTAACCCCTGTTACACATATAAATTTTCCTAAAGGAAATTTAACATTAATGTTTTTTAGATTATTTTCTTTAGCACCTTTTATTTCTAAAAAACATCCATTTCCTTTTCTTCTTGTTTTAGGCAAATCTATTTTTTCTTTTCCTGATAAATATCTACCTGTTAAACTATTGTCATTTTTCATAACCTCTTCTGGTGTCCCTTGCGCTACCACCTTACCACCATGAAGTCCTGCCCCTGGACCAATGTCTACTAAATAATCACTTGCAAGCATAGTATCTGTATCGTGTTCTACTACTATCAATGTATTACCTAAATCTCTCATTTCTAACATTGAGTTTATAAGTCTTTGATTATCTCTTTGATGAAGACCAATACTAGGTTCATCTAATACATATAAAACTCCTGTAAGGCGAGAACCTATTTGTGTTGCAAGACGTATTCTTTGTGCTTCACCACCCGAAAGTGTCCCAGCTTCACGTGCAAGTGTTAAATAAGAAAGACCAACATTTTCTAAAAATTCTAACCTTGAATTAATTTCTTTTACAATAAGCTCTGCTATTTTTTGTTGTTCTTTATTGAGCTTTAAATTATTAATAAATTTATGTAATGCACCTATACTTAAAAGTGTTGCTTCATATATATTTTTTCCATTTAAATAAACTGATAATACTGAATCATCAAGCCTTGAACCATTGCATTTTGGACATGTACTTTCTATCATGTAATTTTCTATCCAATCTCTAATCCACGTACTTTTTGTTTCAACATAACGTCTTTCTAAATTAGTAATAATTCCCTCAAAATAATCAGTAGTTGTTCTTGTATTACCATTTTTAGAAATATAATTAAATTCTAATGGCTCATTAGACCCATATAATATTATATCCAAATCTTTCCTTGGTAAATCTTTGACCTTTTTATTTAAATCTATTCCATAATGTTTAGCGACTGTATTTATTTGTGTACTTATTATACTTTGTTCTTCATCCAAATTTATTGCTACTATGGCGCCTTCATTTATACTTAATGTTTTATTTGGAATTATTAAATCTTCATCTATAGATAATTTTATTCCAAGTCCTTTACATTCACTACAAGCTCCATAAGGTGCATTAAATGAAAACATTCTTGGTTCTAATTCTGGAAGAGAAAAATCGCATTCAGGACAAGCATATTTTTCACTCATTATAATTGGTTCATGCCCTACTATATCTATTACAACCTTACCTTTGGATAATTTTGCTGCCGTTTCTATTGAATCATATAAACGACTTCTAATCCCATCTTTGATAATAATTCTATCAACTACAACCTGAATATTATGCTTTTTAGTTTTAGATAATTCTTTCAATGAATCTCCATCTAACTCTTCGTCATCAATAATAAATCTAAAATATCCATCTTTTTTTAAACTTTCTAATAATTCTTTATGTGTACCTTTTTCACCATATATTATTGGACTTAATACCTTAATTTTAGTATTTTCTTCTAAATTCATTATTTGATTAGTCATTTCTTCATAACTCTGACTAGTTATTGGTTTTTTATGAACAGGACAATATGGTACTCCAATTCTTGCATATAAAAGTCTCAAAAAGTCATATATCTCAGTAACTGTTCCAACTGTACTCCTTGGATTTTTATTTGTAGTTTTTTGATCTATACTTATAGCAGGGCTTAATCCCTCAATAGAATCTACATTAGGTTTATCTGTTCCACCCAAAAATTGTTTAGCATAGTTATTTAAACTTTCTATGTACCTTCTTTCGCCTTCTGCATATATTGTATCAAAAGCAAGACTGCTTTTACCACTTCCACTTACTCCTGTCATTACTATTAATTTATTTTTTGGAAGTTCTATATCTATATTTTTTAAATTATTTTCCCTCGCACCTTTTATTATTATCTTATCCATTATATTCACCTAACTTTACACATCTAAATATATCACAAGAACATACGTTTGTCAATTGTGAAAATATTTATAATTTATTTTCGATTATATCATAATTATTTATATTTTTAAATATTTTTAATTTTTTTTGTTATATAAAACTTGATAAAATAATAAAAATATAGTAGAATTAATTTATGGTGCTTGGAGTAGTACTCAAGAGGCTGAAGAGGCGCCCCTGCTAAGGGTGTAGGTCGGGTAACTGGCGCGAGAGTTCAAATCTCTCCTACTCCGCCATTTAGTTAAACAAAAAGTCTTAATTTCTTTTAATAGAAACTAAGACTTTTTTTCTAATATATAATTAATAGATAAAATTTTACTAAACAAAAAACAGAAAAAATCTAATTTTGTTTAGTATACTAAACAAAATTAACAAATAACATATGCAATGATGTAATCTATTTAGAAAGTACGATATCATGATTATTCGAGAAAAATATTTATCTAAAGACCATTTTATGATCAGGACCTTATAAAAGTTATAACTGGTATAAGAAGGTGTGGTAAATAAATAATTTTATCTCAAATTATTGATGAAATTATGGAAAAAGCTATTAATTCTTTTAAAGCAAAATATAAAGAAAATGTTTCTATTTTTATAACTGGTTCTAATAGTGATTTATTATCTGGATAACTTGCAACTACATCATCATTAAAGTTATTGCAATCAATTATTTTTTTATCATTGCGATTTTGCAAATAAGTTAATAACTGAGACTGCCTTTGGTTTTTTTCTGGGTATAATAACAAGTAATCATCTAAAATTTTAATAAGTTGTTTACCATGAGGCCTTTCTGTAAATTTATCTGAATTTTCATTTGTTTGCTTGTTTTAATAAATGACAGATAGTATAATATTTTATAG